>JAAZZJ010000061.1 GCA_014237695.1 Oscillospiraceae bacterium
CGGATCGGGTGGAAATGAGCTGGGCCGCCAACAGCAGGCCGCTGAGAAGCACCAGCGCCCACAACGTCCCATTTACCGCCTTATGCACCCGCCGCCTTTTACCGGGGCTGTGGTCCAGAGGGATGCCCTTTTTCATCCTTCTGTAAGTACGGGTGATGATCCACGCTTTTCGGACGCGGCTGTAAAACTCCTGGAGCAGCAAGGTCCCCGCCAGCAGAAACAGAGACGGCAGTTCCACCAGCCGCAGCTGAAATTCTGCGGCAAACTTCCCCGCGCCGTTGAGCGTCAGATAGATGAACAGCCAGACTGCCCAGACCGCCAGCGTGGGAACCCAGCCCCATACCGCGTCCCGCTTCATTTTTTTCAGTGTCTCCGCCTGCTGGGCGGGGTCATCGTAGAATTCCGGGGCGCCGCTGCCCGCCGGGGCCCGGAAAATGTACAGGGGCAGGCTGGGGCACACGTATTCCCAGCCGCAGTCCTCAAACACGGCCTTCTGTTCCTCCGGCAGGTCTTTTGCGGCCCAGGCGTCGGGCTGGAATACCTCCACCCGGTACCGGGCGCTGCTGGGGGCTGTCCGCTCAAAGCGGCTGAGGTACGCTCCCCGCTTTTTGAGGCGCCAGCCTTTGGCCTCCATATCGCTGTAGAACTTTTCGTTCTCCCCCAGCTCGTAGGCGCCAGGGTGGACTGCATATTTCCGGTTCATTTCCCCACCTCCTCCAGCAGCCGTCCGTCCGCCGCCAGGCGCTTGATCCTCTCGTATTCCGTCAGAAGGGCGGCTTTCCCGGCCTGGGTAATGGCGTAGTTTTTTCTCCGCCCCTCCTCGCCGGTGAGGACAATCCAGCCCTCCCGGTTCATCCGGCTGAGGACGCCGTAGAGGGTCCCCGGCCCCATCTCCAGCCGCCCGCCGGAGAGTTCCTTGATGCGCTGCATCATCCCGTAGCCGTGGCCGGGCCTCAGCAGGGCCAGCAGGATATAGTACATAGCCTCCGTCATGGGCCCCTGCTCTGTCACCGGGTTCACCGCCTATCTATTATGCGTCTCGATATATCGTACAGCATAATAATATCATGGAACAAGGCGGCTGTCAAGAGATTCTCTTCTTTCCGCCCGGGGCGGGGTCTCAATATATCAAAACGCCGGAAAAATTTCTCTTGACATTTAGCCTACAGAGTGTTATCTTAAATTCAGCCTACAAACCGTAGTCTAAAGGAGGCCGTTCCATGGCACAACAAGTTTCTGATTCCGAATTGACGCTGATGAAAATCCTCTGGTCCGCCGGAGGAAGCGCAAAATACGCCGCTATCATGGAGGAGCTGGCAAAATCCGGGAACACCTGGCAGAAAAATACGGTCATCACCCTTCTCTCCCGTCTGGCGGACAAGGGGATGCTGAAAACCAGCAAGGCAGGCAGGCGAAACGAGTACATCGCGCTGGTCACGGAGGCGGATTACCAGTCCGCGCAGGCCAGGACATTGGTGAGCAAGCTCTATTCTGGGAGCGCCAAGGGGTTGGTGGCTACCCTGATTCAAGGGGAAATGCTCTCCGAGGAGGAGTACCGGGAGCTGAAACGCTTCTGGGAGAGCGGGGGAAAAGAGCCATGAGCGAATTGCTGAAATGGGTCCTCTCCCTGTCCCTCTCGGGCTCAGTGCTGATCCTGTTTTTGATGCTGCTCCGTCCTCTGGTGAGGGAGCGGTTCAGCAGACGGTGGCAGTACTATATCTGGCTGCTGGTCATCGCGCGGCTGCTGCTGCCTGTCGGGGGGCTGGAAGCCCCGGCGAGGATCGAGACGGCGGAGCCAAGGGCCGCTCCCTCCCTGTCCCTTCCGGAGGTGGATCGGGAGGATATGGAGGCAAGGACATCGGGGGAGGCCGCGCCGGAATTTGACGATTCGCAGAAGCTGTGGGCAGCGGTCAGGGAAAACCTCTGGTTGGTCTGGCTGGCGGGAGCGCTGGTGCTGCTGATCCGGAAGGCGACCGCTTATCAGAGCTTCCTGCGCTATCTCCGGGCAGGGTGGAAGCCGGTGGAGGACCCCGCGCTGCTGGATCGGGCGGCAAAGGCCGGGGAAGAGATCGGTGCGAAGCGGCCTGTGGAGCTGTATGTGAACCCTCTGGCGGCTTCACCCATGCTGCTGGGCGTCCGGAAGCCCTGGGTGGTGCTGCCAACAGTCGAGCTGCCGGAGGAGGATTTTCGCTTCGTAGTCCTCCATGAGCTGACCCACTACCGCAGGCGGGACGTGCTGTATAAGTGGCTTACGCAGCTGACGGTCTGCGTCCACTGGTTCAACCCCCTGGTACACTGGATGGCCCGGGAGGTGGAGCGAACGGGAGAGCTGTCCTGCGACGAGGCGGTGCTGCGCCGCCTGGACGGGCCGGGACGTCGGGCCTACGGGGACGCCATTCTGCGGACCATCTCCGCCGGAGGCGGGTATCAGGCGGTCCATCCCTCCACCGCGCTGGGGGCGGAGGGCAAACATTTGAAGGAAAGGCTGGAGACGATCATGAAATTTAAGAAGACGGGCAGGCTTTCGGCGGTCCTTGCGGCGCTGCTGGCTATCGTGCTGGGGATGACCGGTGCGGCGGCGGGGATATATGCCGGACTGCCCACGGTGAAGACCGGGACGGCTTACCGGTATACCATGGAGAGCTACTATGAAGCGCCCTACATCTTCGGCATCGGGTGGAACCTGCCGGCGGAGGAGGGGACCTCCGCCTCCGTCGCCCTGCCGGACGGCGGGAAATTGAAGGTCTGCTTCACGGACGCCGCCAAGGGGGTCATACAGGACAAAAAGGCCATGGCGGCCCTGACAAAGGTGCTGGCGCGGCTGCAGGAGGAGACCGGGGGCACGGACTTCCCCATGACCCGTCCGCTGGTGTACCAATGGAAGGATACCGGCGGAGAATCCCAGGAGACTTTGGCGGAGAGGTACTACAAAGAGGGCGATCTGCCGTCCTTCAAGACGGTGTTCGCGGGGCTGGACAGGCCGAAGCAGGCCGCCTGGATGACGAAGATATATGAGGGCGGCAGCTACGCCTTTTTCTCCGTGGCCGCGGCGGGGCTGGAGACAGATGGCGAGCTGGTGACGGCTTTCGCGGAAAAGGCTTACGCGGGGGGCGCGGCCGGTCATTTCTCCATCCTGGCGGACCGGATGAGCGAGGAAACACTGGCGCTCTGGCTGGAACGGGCGAAGAAGGACAAGCAGTTCGCGTTCCAGTCCATCCTTTATAACAAGCTGGGCATGGACAGGGATCTGGACGAGCTGGAAGCCCGGCTGGACGCCGCGCAGGCCGCGCAGTATAAGGCCGTCGGGGTTACGATGGAGGGATGGGACTACTATTACAAGGGCAAGCTGGTGAATATTTTCCTGGACCTCCACCGGCCTGATAACAGCATCATTACCCTGAATATGAATCCTGAGGGGACGGTCAATATCAAGATCGTCCGGAACGAGAAGGGGGCCATCACCGGCGTCGCGGAGCTGACCCAGGAGGAGATCGAGGATCTGTTCGGGGAGGACGACGGCCAGGACTGGGATTGGGATAACGAAAAGTGGAACTGGGATTGGGACTGGGACGACGAAGAGTGGGAATGGGACTGGGATAACGAAAAGTGGGCCGAGGAAGAGAAGCGGCTGGCGGAGGAGTACGCGGCCCATGGCGTTATCAGGCAGGACGGCAAAAATTACTACTACCAGGGCAGGCCGGTCTACATCTTTCTGGACCGCAGGACGGACGGAGGCGGCCTCTATACCCTGAACATGAACCCGGAGGGGACCGTCAATATCAGGATCGTCCGGGATAAGTCCGGTAAGATCACCGGTGTAGCGGAGCTGACCCGGGAGGAGATCAAGGAGCTGTTCGGGATCGACCTGAAAGAGATCCCGGTGGAGCTGGACAGCGTGAAGGGCGGCGAATATATCTGGCTGGGGACCTATACCCTGAACGAAGGCGACACGGTAAGCTACGACGTCTCGGCGGAAAAGGGAGATCAGATGTCCGTGGGCTTCGCCAGGCCGGGGGCCAAGCGGCCCGGCACCGTTTATAAGACCATCACCAACCGCCGCGAGGACGGGAAGCTGGAGATCAGCTCCGGGCCTATGGACTGGGAGAGCCCCCTGGAACCGGGAGAGTACAGCCTGTTCGTACACGCCCCCTCCGGGAAGCTGGAAAACGTGTCCGGGCGGATATTCCTGAGGAAAAAATGAAAAAGCCGTGCCGCCGGATAGAGATCATCTATCCGGCGGCACGGTGTATGAGCGCGTATTCGTTTCCCTCCTGCCGGTAGACCGCCTCCAGGTCCCGGTCCAGCAGGGACAGCAGGGGGTCTTCCCCATGGTAAAATACACAGGTCCCGCAGGAGGAGCTGAGGACCCGGGGGACGGGGGCCATCCGGGCCCCCGTCTCCTCCCTTTGCAGCGCCCGGCAGCTCCGCAGGGCCGACAGGTGGGTGTGAAAGGTGGCAACGTAGTTTTCCATTATTTCGTCAGCGTCAGCTTGAAGTCTCCGGCCAGATCGGAGACCTGGACCTGATAGCCCGCGTTTCGGGCGAAGCGGGTCACGTTCTCCACAGAACACTGGTTGTCTACGGCGACCTCCAGCGTTGCGGGCGCGCCGTCCCTGACGGCCTTCTGGACCATAATGACCGGTGTGGGGCAGGAATAACCTCTTGCGTCTACCATTTTTCTTAACCCTCCAGTTTCTGCATGTTTGTGACGGAGATGACCGCCAGGACCACGAACCCGGCGGCTACGGCAGCAGCCACCGGGCCGGTCCCGATGCCGGCGCCGGAGGAGGCCAGGCCGAAGTTGTGGGAGATCGCCGCGCCCACAATGAAGCCGGTGACGGTGACGGCGGAGTCGGTGTTGCCCTCCCCGGCCAGGATCAGCTGGCGCAGGGGGCATCCCCCCAGCAGCACCGAGCCCCAGCCTACCAGCACCATGCCCAGCAGATTCCACAGCCACTCCGTATGGGCAATGGGCTGGTCTGTGAAGCCGGGTGTGAATTTTTGCAGGGCCAGATTACCGATAAGCACCGCCAGAATGATGGCGGCAAAGGCGGAAATCAGCCGGAAATCCCGGAACAGCACTGCGTCCCGGATGCCGCCCACCATGCACAGCCGGGAGCGCTGAGCCAGGACGCCGATCATCAGGGCGACCAGAAGGGCCGCCAGAACAGGGGCCGCCTGGGAGCCGGGGCCCTTGGCGCTGAAGAAAATGAAATCGGGCGCGGCCAGCAGCAGCCCCAGCAGGCCCAGCATCAGCACCGGGAAGGCCAGTCCCTCCGCCATGGACTGAGGATGGGCCCGCCGGAGGCTGAAGCCCCGGGTCAGGAACTGGATGCCGATGAGGATCCCGATGACGAAGCCCGCCAGGCCCACCAGGGCGTTGCCGTCCCCGCCGCCGATGCGGATGACCATCCGCAGGGGGCACCCCAGGAACACCAGCGCCCCGATCATCACGAACACCGCGATGACAAACCGCAGCATGGGGGAGGAACCGCCCTTGGGCCGGAACTCCTTCCGCGCGAAGGCGATGGCCGTGGACCCAAGGACCAGTCCGATGATCTCCGGGCGGATGTACTGGACGATGCCCGTCCCCACCTCCGCGTCGAAGCCCGCCCGCTGGAGGTTCAGCGCCCCGGCGATGTCCCGCAGGAAGCAGGCGATGCAGAAGCCCATGTTGTCCGGGTTGCCCAGATACGTCAGCAGCACCGCCGCCGCGCCTGCCGCCAGTCCCGTGCCGATGAGCAGGCCGTAGCGCTTTGCAAAGTTCTCTTTTTCCATGTTGTACTCCTCTCCTGTTTTTGTCGGGATACAGAAAGGCGTTCGCGGATTTTCTTCCCCTTCCGCAAACGCCTTTTCCTGTCCCTTTATGAAAACAGTATACCTTAACCGGTGAGAAAATGCAAGCGTTATTTTTACTTCAGAATAAAGAAACTGAAAAAGCCCCGGCGGACTTTTTGGGTCCGCCGGGAAAATGCTCAGAGCCGGTTGATGCCCTCGCTGTAAACGGCTTTGATATGCTGTTTTTCCATCAGGTAGATGCTCCGCTCAAACCGCTCGGACAGGGTCAGGGGGCGGGTGGGCTCGGGGAAGGCACTGTCGTCCACTACGACGGCGTGGAGCTTGTGCCCCGGCTGGAAGCCCGCGCCGCCGCCAAAGTAGAGATGCCCCGCCGTGGAGGCCAGGTAGTAGGCCTCGGGCACTGTGAGGAAGGGCTTGCCGGTTTCGATCTGCTTGATCTTGGAGGCCCGGATGGACATGACGGCCACCCTGTTCATAGCCAGCTGGTCCCCGCCGGCGATGTCGCTGCCCAGGGCCACCCGGACGCCCCGCTCTATCAATTCCCGGACGGGGGCCGTGCCGCTGCACAGGTTTACGTTGGATGCCGCGCAGTGGACCGCCCAGACGCCGGAGGAGGCCATGGCTTCCTGCTCACGCCGGTCGCTGTGGACGCAGTGGGCCATGAGGGTGCGGTCCTTCCAGAGGCCATATTTGTGGTAGCTCTCCCAGTACTGGGGGCAGTCGGGGTGGAGTTCCTTCACCCAGGCGATCTCGCCGGTGTTCTCCGAGAGATGGGACTGGACCGGCAGGTCCCGCTCCGCCGCCAGCTTCCCGAGGGACTCCATGAGACCGTCGGTGCAGGCGGGAGTGAACCGGGGGGTCAGGATGGGCCTGATGTTGGTGAAGCGGCAGTTTTCCAGCCACCGGAGGGTCTCGGAGAGGGACTCCGCCGTCTCCTCCTGAGAGGGTCCGGCGTTGCGGTCCATGTTCACCTTGCCCACGTACCCCGTGACCCCGGCTTTCTCCAGCTCCTCCATGAGGATGAGCGTGGCATCGGTGTGCCGGGAGGCGAAGGCGGATACCCGGGTGGTGCCGGAGGTGATCAGGTCCCGGGCCAGCCGGCGGTATACCCGGCGGGCATAGTCCAGGTCCTCGAACCGGGCCTCCGTGCGGAAGGTGTAGGTATCCAGCCAGTCCAGCAGGGGCAGGTCCATACCCATGCCCAGCATGGGGTACTGGGGGGCGTGGAGATGCAGGTCCGCGAAGGAGGGCATGATGAGGGCGTCGCCGTAGTCCGTCACCGGGCAGGCGGCGTACTGCTCCGGCAGGACGGGGCTTACCGTCTGGAGGACGCCGTCCTCCAGGATGAGGTAGCCGTTGGGGACGGTTTCCAGCGCGCCGAAGGAGGGGGCGTGGATGATGTTGCCGTGTAAAATGGTAGTCATAGCGCGGCTCCTTTCTGTCAGTGAGGGCACATAAAGGTTTCGCCCGCCTTTTCAAAGGCGGCGGGTGCAGGGCGGCGCCCTGCCGGGTCCGGGCAGAGCCCGGCCCTTCTGCCGTGGCAAAGAAAAAAGCGCCCCGAATCCCCCCTTGCGGGCGGATCTGGAACACTCATAGCAGGGCCGAAGGCGGCCCGGTAGAAACTTTCGCGCCATAACCGCGAAATTATATGAGGCGTCTGCTTTTCCCTTGTTCATAGTATACCAATCATTCCGGCGATTTGCAAGAAAAATTTGTGCTGTTTTCAAAAAAGACTGGCACATCCGATCACTGCTTCCGTCTATATGGATATAATCGATGCCAAAATTTGCCGGAGGAGGAAACCGTTATGAAGAAATACCGACTTTTCGCCGCTGCCCTGGCCCTGCTGCTCCTGTGCGCCTGCGGCCTGTCCGAGGCGGAGCGTTGGGAACGGGCGCTGGATGAGCTGAACCGGGAAAGTGAGCTGCCTTTCGCTCTGATCCAGCCGGAGGCGGAGCTGGGGGACACCGGCGGGTACGATGAATGGCAGGGCTTCGGCTGCCGGGGTATCTATAACGATGACGTCGATGTCACACTCAGCGGCTGGCCCGATGTACAGGACAGCTATCATGTCACAGACATGCACCTGCTGTCTCCCCGGTACTCCATCCTTGGCCTGCGGGTGGGAGACGCCGCCGAAAGTGCGGAGGAGCTTCTGAAGTCCATGGGCTATAAGTCGCTCCCGGAGGTGATGCGGGGCTGGGGAGATACCGGTTACACCCGGGACGGCGTTATCATCAATTTGGAATACCAGGGGGAAACCATCTCCGGCCTGACGGTCTATGTGCAGTCTACCAATGTGGAGGATGTTGATTTCTGACATGGGGACTTGCGCCCCGCGCCTGGTTGTACTATAATGGCCCCGAAAAAAGCCGCGCCGTTCCGGCGGGGCACAGGAGGCTGTTATGGGAAAATTCAGCGGGATGCTGCTGGTCAGCGATTTTGACAACACCTTTCAATACACGGAATCCGCCCTGGAGTCCGACGGCATGGGGGCGTTACCGCCCCTCCCCGCCCGGAATCTGGAGGCGGTGGACCGCTGGATCGCCGGGGGCGGACGGTTCGCCATTGCCACGGGCCGTTCTCTGGGGGCTTTCCGGAAGCCGGCGGCGGGACTGCACATCAACGCCCCGGTGATTGTGGACAACGGAGGCGGACTGTACGATCTGGCGGAGGAGCGGTATGTCCTGCGCCGCCTCCTGCCGGAGGGCGCGGCGGAGGACCTTGCGGCGGTGGAGGAGGCCTTTCCGGGGACGTCCATGGAGGTGTATCTGGCGGATGGGCGCATCCGCGCCCTGCACCCCACCCAACAGAATGTCCGCCACGCCAAGCTCACGGGGCTGGGGTTCCAGGAGATCGCCGCGCTGAATGAAGAGACCGTTCCCGGGCTGCTGGCCAAGGCCCTGTTCATCGCGGAGATGCCCCGGCTGGTGCGGCTGCGGGGCTTCATGGAGGAACGGGGCTGGGAGGAGCGGTATGAGATGATCTACTCCAGCGATCATCTCATGGAACTCACCGCCAAAGGGGCGGACAAGGGGACCATGGCCCGGGAGCTGAAGGCCCTCACCGGCTGCGGGACCCTGCTCTGCATCGGGGACCACGCCAACGATCTGCCCATGCTTCAGGCGGCGGATCGGGCTTTCGCTCCCGCCAACGCCATCGAGGCCGTCCGTACCGCCCCCGGGGTCACGACGGTCTGCCACTGTCTTGAGGGCGCGGTGGCGGATGTGGTGGCGCTTTTTGCGTGATGCACCGGCGATATAACGATAACTATTTAATGATTTACATTAAATGATTATTGACAAACTTAAAGCGGCATGTTATCATATAGCTGAGGTGATAACAATGAGGCTGCTGCAAAGGCTTACAAACGAACGATTCGCGCGCTCCGCCGCCGGGGTCGTAAAGGGGGCCTGCTATTTTGTGATCGGCTTCCTTGTCCTGTGTACGGTTCTCAGCTTTCTGGGACGGCAGACATTTACCCTGCACAGCAAAACGGGGACCTATGAGAGGGCCATCTGCGCGGAGGAAGATCACGGCAGACATTCCCGGAGCATGACCGTTTACACGGGCGACGACATCCACGTGTGGACCGATGACGGAGATCAGATCGAGCCGGCGGTCCGGATCGGGCTGTCGGTCCTGTACGCCGTCAATACGATCCCGATGGTCCTGGCCTTCTGGCTGCTGAGCCGGGTGTTTTCCAACGTGCAGAACGGACGGATATTTATTGAGCAGAACGCCTCGTTCCTGTTGTATTACGGACTGATCCAGTTTTTTGCGGCCGTTTTCGTGCCGTTCATCAAGCTGGCGGTCTGCGGGGTTGTCAGCCGTATTTCGGATGGCGGGCTGTCCATCGGCACGGGGGGAAACCTGTTCGAACAGCTCTTCCCCAGCATCGCCTTCCTCGTGGCGGCGTACATCATCCATTACGGGGTGCATTTACAGGATGAGGTGGATCATACGCTATGATTATCATTCGGCTTGACCGGGTGCTGGCGGACCGGAAAATGCGGCTCAATGAGCTGGCGGCCCGGGTCGGGATATCCAATGTGAACCTCTCGTATCTGAAAACGGGAAAGGTCAAGGCCGTCCGGTTCAGTACCCTGGACGCGATCTGCAAGGTCCTGGGCTGTCAGCCCGGGGACATTTTGGAATATGTTGAGGACGAGGAAGAGTGAACGTGCCAGAAAGCGGCCCCGTGTTTTCATTCACGGGGCCGCTTCACTATACCAGTTCTCCCAGCAGGACGCCGTTTTCCACGCCGGTGATCCGCGTGGGCAGGATCCGGTTGTGGAGGCCTCCGGCCGGGACGGCGGTCAGCATGTAGTTGGGCGCGTGGCCCTGATAGAGGCCGTCCGCCGGCTGTTCATAGAGGACGTCGTAAATCTGTCCCACACA
>JAAZZJ010000062.1 GCA_014237695.1 Oscillospiraceae bacterium
GCAGAGCGAAGCGGGGCGGCCCTTCACTCAAAAAAAGTGGCTATGCCACTTTTTTGACGCACAGAAGAGGTCCCGCGCCCTTGGGCGCGGGACCTCTTCATGTGTATGCCTTTTTCCGGCGGTCAGCGTCTCGCTTTAACCGGCCAGATAGACGGCCAGCTGCTCATTGGCTGTGTCAAGCAGCTTCTGGATGCCGGCCTCCTCCAGCTTGGCGAGGAATTCGGGCAGGACGGTGTCGGGGTTGGTGGCGCCGCCCATCAGCTGGAAGCCATACTGACCATACACATTGGCCAGGGCGGTAGCCTCGTTGGACAGCTCAGAGGTATCCAGAACGAAGGAACCGCAAGGCAGGACCTCGGCGCTGTCATAGTAGGCGGAGAAACGATCCCAGAAATCCACACCCTGCTCGGCAGTGGGAGGCAGCTGACGGACGTTGCCCATACCGTTGGTCCAGGGGCTGTAGGTGGCGCGGACCTCGTCGATGAAGGAAATGGTCCCGTCGGCGTTCTTGTTGTAGGTATAGCCCTCAGTGCCGTAGTTCAGCATGGTCATCAGTTCGGGATCGGTGTTCAGCAGGTTCAGGAACATCAGGGCCCGCTCCGGGTTCTTGGAGGTGGCGGAGACGGCCATCATAGCGCCCTGGCCGGAGGTTGCGTCCATGTAGGGAGCGTCGGTGGGGATCATCCGCACGTCAATGCCGCGGGCGCGGGAGTAATCCAGTTCGCAGCCGAAGGCGTAGGACTGGGAGCTGATGAGGTAATCACCCGTAAGAGCGCAGGCCTCCCGGTAGTTGTTGGCAGTATCCACGTTCTGCGTCTGGGGGGAGATAAAGCCCTTCTGGGACAGGTAGTAGGTACGCTCGGCAAACTTCTTGAACTCGGGGGTGGCGTACTTGCAGACCAGCTTGCTGCCGATGTCTTTGGAGGGATGCTCCACATCATAGTAGTAGGACAGCACGGGAGCGCCGTTCAGGTCGCCGGTGATGATGGCGGTACCAGTGGCGATACGCTCAAAGACCACGGGCTCACCCACCAGGGGATAGAAGTCGCCGCCCTTGGCGTCCTTGGCCTTCTGGAGAGCCTCTTCGAACTCATCGGAGTAGTAGAAGTCGGGATTCATGGAAGCGAACTCAACGAACTCGTCCACGTTATAACCCAGCTTGGCCAGCAGAGTGCCGTTCAGGTCCCAGCAGTTCTGGGTGGCGGTGTCCTTCAGACCGGGCACGGCGTACACGCCCATGCCGTCATAGCCGTTGGTCTTGGCGCACTCCCAGATGCCGTCGGGAATGGTGGTCAGCAGATCCGCGCCGTAGGTGGGGAGCATATCATCCAGCTTGACCCAGTAGCCGTCGCGGGCGTATTTGTTGTACTCGTTGGCGGACCAGTTGCAGGTAAAGTAGATGTCCACGTCGTCGCTGGGGGTGGCGGTCGTGGGCTTGCTGGCGTCAGGCGTATTGCCGTCGTTGCCGCCGCCGCAGGCGGCCAGGCCCAGGACCATGACGAGAGCCAGCAGCATTGCAAGGATCTTTTTCATAGCTTTCTCCTCCAAATGAAAATGATGTAAGGTATTGTGAAACAGCGGATCGCTGTGTCAGCCTTTCACAGAGCCGACGGACAGGCCGGCCACGATGTAGCGCTGGAAGAAGGGATAAGCGCAGGCGATGGGGACCACGATCAGCACCACCAGCACCATCCGCAGAGATTGGGTGGGCATCTTTGCCGCCTCGTTGATGGCCGCCGCGCCCATCTGCCCCGCCATCCGGCTGAGGTACTCCACGTTGTTCTGCAGCTCCATCAGCAGGGCCTGGAGGGGCTGGAGGACCTTGTTCCGCTTGATATACAGCAGGGACAGATGGGTATCTCAAAGCCTGCTGACCTGAAATCCCAACACAGGGGAGGTGAAAATCGTGAATCAACTATAGTTGAGAATTACCTGGTCCTTTATTCCTATGTGCCATAGTTCCCGATAGGTAATGTCTGCATCAATGGTCCCAAAGTAGTCTTTCATATCAACAGACAGCACATACGGCATGGTCTGACAATAATTTTTGACCTTTGCCAGTGCATTATGTGTACTGACCTGTTCCCTGAAACCAAAAGAACTTTCCACAAATTTTGTTTCACAGTAAGGTTCCACAACAAGCTGAATACACTTTTCTACCAGCTTGTCCCAGATGGAGCAGATGCCAATGGGCCGCATTTTTCCATTGCTTTTGGGAATGTAAATGCGTTTAACATAGTCCATCTGTTTCTTGAGAAGTCGTTCCCTGACAATCTCTGCTAATTCCATGACCGAATAATTTTCCAGTGTTTTATAATTGCTTCCATCCGGCCCAGGTGTCATCCTGCCAGGACTTTGCCCCAACTGACGGACCGCCAGAGCAACATTGCGGTCATCATAGACCATGGGATGCAGATTGCGCATATCAATGGCTCCGTTCTGATAGTCAAGGTATCGTTTCTCCATATCCACATAATAAATATTGTTTACTGCCATAGGCTTTTCGCCTCATTTCCGTAACGATTAGTCTCTTGCGTCTAATGGGCGAATATAGGTTGTACTGTTTTATCGTTCAAAGCAAGACTAAGGCCCTTCGCTCCCCCGTATTTCTTGATACGGGATCTTCGCTACTACGGCCCCGGTGACTACCCGTTCATAACCTTTCTGGCCCTACCCTTTCGGTGCGGACCGTCCCCGGTTATTGCTGAATCGCCGGGCAGTTCGCCTGTATCGATACGACTGCCTTAATGCTATACTTAGGACTCCTCTCTGCTCCGTGAGCCTGCATTTCTGCGGTACGTTTCTCACGTACTCTATGGCGGCCATAACGCCATCCCCCATAACAACACGGCAATATTGCGTGAGGTAGACTCATTCCTTTATCCTCTTTCATATGATGAAAGGTTGGATAAGCCTAGTTACGAAGCGTACAAACAAAGGAATTTCTATCCATATATAGCGGAGCCCGGGGTGTACCGTCACCGGCAGTGTCCCCGTCTTCACCTATGCTTCGCGACTGCCTGTTACCAGACAGCCGGCAGGAGTATCAGCCGCAGTCGGATACATGAGATATTAGGCTCTCATGCCGCTGCCAGTCGTATCAATCACCAACAAAATACGCCGTTTTCACCTCCTTTGTGGCGTTTTTGCCTGGTTCATAGCTGTGTCACGCTACTACGCGAGTTTTGAGCTATGATTCAGGTCGCACTGCCGTGGAGGACAAAACCATCACCGTCCACATCAGCAATATTCGCGCCAAGCTGCGGCCCAGCGGCACAGACGGCTATATCCAGACGGTATGGGGAATTGGCTTCAAATTGACCGAGTAAACTTTGCACTTTCTTTGCCTTTTCTTTGCGATGTTTGGGCACTCGTCTGTTAGACTGGGCCTGCAAACAAAAAAGGAGGCTTTTATATGGCAGTAATACAGACAATGGGGCTGTCCAAGCGGTACAGGGACAAATGGGCGGTAGACCACCTGGACCTGCAGGTGGAGCAGGGAGACATCTACGGCTTCATTGGCCAGAACGGCGCGGGCAAATCCACAACCCTGAAGCTCCTGTGCGGGCTGGTCCGGCCCACTCAGGGGGAGGCGGTGATCTTCGGCCGGCCCATCCGGGACGCGGCGGCCCGCCGCCGGGTGGGGGCTCTCATCGAGCAGCCGGGACTGTATCCGGATCTGAGCGGACGGGAAAATCTCCTCCTGTATGCCGCTCTGCTGGGGCTGGACAGCCCCAGACGGCAGGTGGATGAGATCCTGAACACCGTGGGCCTTCCCGCAGCGGAAGAAAAGCCGGTGAAGCACTACTCCATGGGTATGAAACAGAGGCTGGGCGTCGGCCTGGTCCTGCTGGGCGGGCCGGACCTGCTGCTGCTGGACGAGCCCATCAACGGTCTGGACCCGGAGGGCATCCGGGAAATGCGGGAGCTGCTTCTGCACCTGAATCGAGAGCGGGGATTGACCATTCTGGTCAGCTCGCATATCCTGGGGGAACTGAGCAAGATCGCCACCCGGTACGGCATTATCCAGCAGGGCCGCATGGTGGAGCAGATCACCGCCGGAGAGCTGGAACAGAAATGCGCCGACTATCTGCACCTGCGCGCGGACCTGCCCCAGAAGGCTGCGGCGCTGCTGGAGCGGGAACTCCGCCTGACCCGCTGGGAAATGCGCCCCGAGGGTGAGATCCGTATTTACGAAGCTGTGGACGCCAAGGCGGTGGGGCAGGTCCTCACCCAGGCGGGTATCGCGGTGGAGGAGATGAGCCTGCACCGGCAGGATCTGGAGGGTTATTTTCTGGAACGTATGGGAGGAGAGAAGCATGTTTAATCTGGTAAAAATAGATATCCGGCGGCTGCTCAAAAGCCGGAATTTCTATATCATGCTGGCCGTAACAGCTGGGCTGCTTATGATGTTGGTTTGTCTGGTATCCGCGATCGCCGATCCGGAAACCATGGATGCCATGCAGGCACAGGGGGCGGAGGTCACCGCGTACGACCTGGAAATGAGCCAGCAGATCCACAATATGCCCTCCCTGGACTTTATCCACGAGTGCTTGAGCAGTGGTTTTCTGCTGATTATCACCGGTATTGGCATGAGCATCCAGGTCAGCGGTGATTTTTCCAGCGGATATATCAAGAATATCTGCTTCGCCAGACCCCGCCGCCGGGATTATGTGATTTCCAAAATACTGCTGGCAGGCGTCTACAGCGCGGCGATCACCGCCGCGGGCATAGTGTTCGCACTGGTGTCGCCGGTCTTCTTCGGGCTGCGTCCGGCTGCCAGTCCCATCCTCAGTATTTTGCAGTATGCCTTCTGGAGGTGGCTGCCCAGCTGGGCTGTGGGGCTCATGGCACTGTCTCTGGCGGCGCTGACCCGCAGCTCTGTTCTGGGCATCACCTTGTCTGTGCTGTCCGGCGGCGGTGTGATCGCTGAGTTGACCGCCCTGATCTGCCAGAGGTTCCACTGGCCCGCTCTGGAGCAGTATCTCCTCGGCAGCCTGGCCCGTTCACAGCCCATCCCGCTGCCGGGGCCGCAGCAGATGGCCATGATACTGGGCTGCTCTATCGGGTGGGCCGCCGTTTACACGATCGGAAGCCTGCTGAGTATGGAGAAGCGGGATATTTAAGGAGGGATCACTATGCTGCTGCTTCTGGCGCTTGCCGCACTTGCTCTGGCTGTATTACGGCTGCTGGAGGAGACTCCGGCGGAGAGCAACCTGCGTCTGACGGTCCGCATGTCCGGCGCGGCTCCCCGGCGGCTGTGCCGGGCGGTGAACGCCAGGCTGGAAGCGGGGCGGCAGCTCCGTCTGGAGGCGCTGCGGGGAGAGCGGGAGCTGAAATACACCATGGCCTGCATTTCCCACGACATCCGCACCCCGCTGGCCGGAGCTATGGGTTACTTACAGCTGCTGGAGGGGGAGCCGGAGCGGCAGGTGGAATATTTGGGCATTGTGAAAAAACGGCTGGGAGAGCTGGAGGAGCTGCTGGAGGAGCTGTTCCTCTATACCCGCCTGCGGGGCGGCGCGTTTCCCATGGAGTGCAGAAAAACGGCAGTCCTTCCTCCGTTATGGGATGCCCTTGCGGAGTTCTACCCGCAGCTGGATGGAGCGGGTATTCGGCCGGACCTGCAGTTTGACCGGGAGGATATGCAGGTCTGGGCCAGTCCGGAGGCGTTGGGAAGGGTGTACCGGAATTTGATTGCCAACACCCTGCGCCACGGCGGCGGAGGACTGACCGTGTCAGGCGGCCAGGGGACGGTCTGCTTTTCCAATGTGCTTCTGCCTGGCGCCGTACCTGACGTGGAGCATCTGTTTGACCGCTTCTATCAGGGCAGCCCTGCCCGGGGAGAAGGTGGGGCGGGCCTGGGGCTTTCGATCGTGCGGGAGCTGATGGAGCAGATGGGCGGGCGGGTGTCCGCACGGATTGACGGTGATATACTGCGAATTATGCTGATGTTTTCTCCGGGACCGGATTCCAGGGCAATACCGCATGAAGGTGATGCGCCGGGAGGAGGACATATTGGACGATATCGCTGACAAAAAGACCGCCGGGACCTCTGTCCGGCGGTCTTCTCTCTTCAATTGAATCTGTTCTGCGCCTCCTGCACGCCCTTTTCAATGACGCACAGCGCTGCGTCCACAGCCCGGCCTACGGCCTCGTCCACGGTCTTCTTCTCCTTGGGTGTAAAATGCCCGATCACCCAATCGATCATCTCGTGGTCCGGATGCTCCGGCGCGCCTACGCCGACCCGGATCCGGGGGAACCGGTCCGTCCCCAGGTGGGCGATGATGTTCTTCAGTCCGTTGTGCCCCCCGGCGCTGCCCCCCGCCCGGATGCGGAGCTTCCCCAGGGGCAGGGCCACGTCGTCGGAAATCACCAGGACACGCTCCGGAGGAATCTTATAAAATCCTCCCGCCAGCTTGACGGACTCACCGCTGAGGTTCATATAGGTCTGAGGCTTGATAACCAGCACCCGCTGGCTACCCGCCCGGATCTCTCCGGTCAGCGCACGGTAACGGAGTTTGTTGAATTTGATGCCCTCCCGGCGGGCCAGCTCATCGGCGGCCATGAAGCCGATATTGTGCCGGGTTGTTTCATACTCCTTCCCCGGGTTGCCCAGGCAGACCAGGAGCCACTGATAATTGGAAGCAAACATGGAGTCCCTTTCTTTGCCGCCAGGCAGGCGGCGTATGCAGAATAGTGATTACCTGGTGATTATATAACCAATTCCGCAAATTGACAAGCGGCAATTTTCCGAAGTCCTCTTCAAGGAAGCGCTGCTGGTGGATAACATCGGGGTTGTGGGGCCCCTTCGGCAAGGTCTTGAAATAGACACTTGCCGCAATTAGGCAGAAATGATATAATCATATCTGTAGCGCAGCACCGGCAGCAGACTGCTGCCGTCTGGCAGCTCCCGGCGCTGCGTATGCTAAAATGTTGGTTTCGCTGAAAGGCTGGAACTATAGCTGAAGGGAGGTGCGGTATGGTACAGACGCTGGCGCTTTATGAAAAAAAGATACTGAGCGACGAGGAATTTCCTATTCAACTGTTCCGGAACAGATCCCGCCAAAAGGGGCCGTATTTCGATCTCCACTGGCATGAACACATTGAGCTGCACTATGTGGTCAGCGGACATACCACCATAAAACTGGAGCAGGACGAGATTCTGGCACATCAGGGCGATCTGGTCGTTGCAAACAGCAACATCCTCCATGAGGGCTTTTGTGACGGAACGCCGATGGAGACTTTGGTAGCAATATTCGATATGGCGGATTTTTCCAGGGAGCTGGCGGATAAAAATATCATTTTTCAGCCGCTCGTCCCAAACGACCCGGAAATTATCCGCATTATGAAGACTGTCTATGACGAGCTGCTCCGGCAGGAGATTGGCGGCCGTCTGGTCTGCAAGGGATGCCTGCTGCAGCTGGTGGCCTATCTGGTGCGGCATTACGCGCAGGAAATGCTGGGGCAGGAGGACAGCCTGCGGCGCATGAAAAAGCTGGAGCGCCTGAACATTGTCTATCAATATATTGAGCGCAATTACTCCAGTCCGATCAGCAACCGGGAGCTGGCGGATCTGATCCATGTCAGCGAGGGCCGCTTCAGCCACCTTTTCAAGGAGAGCGCCGGGATGGCGCCCCTGCAGTACATCAACAAGGTCCGTCTGGAGAAGGCCGCGAACCTGCTGAAGCGGGGAGATTACACGGTGGCGGAAGTGGCAGCCGCCGTGGGGTTTTCCGACTACAATCACTTTGGCCGCCTTTTCCGCCGCACCTTCGGCTGTACGCCTGTCAAGGCGCGCAAGAACAGCAGGATTATATGAGTATACAGCAGAAGAATCCTATCTTTCTTCTGCTGTTCTTTTATAATAAAATTGACACAGGGTATAGACAATATTTTGGATGATATAACCATTCGGGGCAGGCGCAATTGCGCAGGGAGCAGCCCCGTCAGGGCGAAAGGTACGGCAAGCCCTGCCGGAAGGGCAGGAACAAAGAACAACAGTAAAATATGGAGGCGTAACCATGAAATTAGGAACATTGACGGCCGCATTGGGAGATCTGCCATTGGACGAGGCGTGCGGCTTCCTCGCAGGCAACGGCGTCCAGATGGTCGAGATCGGCTGCGGCGGCTTCCCCGGGACGGCCCACTGTGACGCGGCGGAACTCCTGGCCGACCAGGGCAAACGGCGGGAATTCCTGGACACGGTTCACCGGCACGGCCTGGAGATCAGCGCGCTGAGCAGCCATGGCAACATGGTGCATCCCGACAAGGCGGCGGCAAAAAAGTTTGACCGCGATCTGACCAACGCCATTCTTCTGGCGGAGGAGCTTGGCGTGCCGGTGGTGAATACCTTCTCCGGCTGTCCCGGCGGCAGTCCGGAGGACAAGACCCCCAACTGGGTGACCTGTCCCTGGCCGGACGACTTTTCCAGAATTTTGGAATATCAGTGGAATGAAGTGCTGATTCCCTACTGGAAGGAAAAGGCCGCTTTCGCTGCGGCGCACGGAGTACATAAGATCGCGCTGGAGCTGCATCCGGGCTTCTGTGTGTACAACACCAGAACCCTCCTGAAGCTCCGTGAGGCCGTGGGCCCTGAGATTGGAGCCAACTTTGATCCCAGCCACCTCATCTGGCAGGGAATGGACCCCTGCGTCTCCATCCGGGAGCTGGGAAAGGCGGGCGCCTTGTTCCATTTCCACGCCAAGGACACAAAGGTCGACAAGCTGAACACCGCCGTGAACGGCGTGCTGGACACCACCCACTACGGCAGGGAGCTGGAGCGCTCCTGGATATTCCGCTCGGTGGGATACGGCCACGGAGAGGACTACTGGAAAGCGATCATCTCCGAGCTGCGCCTGGCGGGATATGATTACGCAATCAGCATTGAACACGAGGACAGCCTGATGTCCGGCCGGGAGGGTCTGCTGAAGGCGATTCAGTGTCTGAAAAATGTTTTGATCTACGAGGACCGCGGGAATATGTACTGGGCATAAGGAGGACCGGCTGGGATGAAGCATACATTGGCAATGGCCGGGTTCGGCGGCATGGCGGGCTGGCATTATGACCTGATTGAGCGGATCGACGATCTGACGGTGGCCGGAATCTGGGATACCAAGGCGGAGAGAAGAGAGTACGCCCTCTCCCGGCAAATCCATGCATACGAAAGCCTGGAGGACCTGCTGGCAGACAAGTCGGTGGACTTGGTGCTGGTTGCCACGCCCAATGATTTCCATAAAAGCATCGCCATACAGGCGATGGAGTCGGGAAAGAACGTGGTATCCGAGAAGCCGGTGACCCTCTCCTCCCGGGATCTGCGGGAGATGATCGAAGCCTCGGAGCGGACGGGACGCTTTCTGACGGTGCATCAGAACCGCCGCTGGGACGAGGACTTCCTCACGGTGAAAAAGGTTATGGAAGAGGGCAAGCTGGGCGATATCTTCCGGCTGGAGTCCAGGGTACACGGCTCCCGGGGCATCCCGGGGGACTGGCGTCAGGAAAAGGAGCATGGCGGCGGCATGGTGCTGGACTGGGGCGTCCATCTGCTCGACCAGGCGCTGCTCCTGTTCCCGGGCGTGAAGCTGGAGACGGTGTACGCCACGCTGACCAACGTGACCAATCAGCTGGTGGATGACGGTTTCACCGCGGACCTGGGCTTCGCCAACGGCGTTCATATGCTGGTGGAAGTGGGTACCAGCAACTTCATCGGCCTGCCAAGATGGTACGTGCTGGGAACGGACGGCACCGCCATGATTGAGGACTGGGGCCGGGATGTCAGGATCGTCCGCGCCTTGGGAACCGATGAGAAGGACGTTGTCCCCGTGCGCACGGCGGCGGGACTGACCAAGACCATGGCTCCCCGTCGGGACGACAGCATCCACAGCGAGGAGGAGCCGGAGGTCTCCAGCGACATCCGGGAGTTCTATCAGAATGTGATGGCCGTGCTGGAGGGCCGGGAGGAGAGCCGGAT
>JAAZZJ010000063.1 GCA_014237695.1 Oscillospiraceae bacterium
TTGATTGCCGGTATCTGCAACTTTGACCGCCTTGCTTAATTTCGCAAGAGGTCTAATATCTGTATCGTGTTCGCACAGTTGGAACGGGAAACGATACAGAAGCGGGTGACGGACGCTTACTATTCCCGCAGTCAGCGGGGCTTCAAGATGGGCGGGAAAGCCCCCTATGGCTTCCATACGGAGCCTATCAAGATGGACGGTATCAATACAAAGCGGCTGGTAGTGAAGCCGGAGGAAGCGGCAAATATCCGGCTGATGTTTGAAATGTACGCCGAGCCGACAACTTCCTATGGGGACATTACCCGGCACTTTGCGGAACAGGGCATTTTATTTAATGGCCGGGAACTGATACGCCCCACGCTGGCGCAGATGTTACGCAACCCCGTCTATGTGCAGGCGGACTTGGATGTGTACGAGTTTTTCAAGAGCCAGGGGACGGTGCTTGTCAATGACGCCGCCGACTTCACGGGCATGAACGGGTGTTATCTCTATCAAGGCCGGGATGTGAAGCCGGGCAAGGCCCAAAGCCTGAAAGACCAAATGCTGGTGCTTGCGCCCCATGAGGGGATTGTCCCCTCGGATATATGGCTGACCTGCCGCAAGAAGCTGATGAACAACATGAAAATCCAATCCGCCCGGAAAGCCACCCACACATGGCTGGCAGGGAAAATCAAGTGCGGGAACTGCGGGTACGCCCTTATGAGTATCTTCAATCCCTCCGGCAGACAGTACCTCCGCTGTACGAAACGGCTGGACAACAAAAGCTGTCCCGGCTGTGGGAAAATCATCACGGCGGAACTGGAAGCGGTGGTGTATCGGCAGATGGTGAAAAAGCTGGACAGCTACAAGACACTGACGGGCAGGAAGAAAGCGGCAAAGGCCAATCCCAAAATCACCGCCCTGCAAGTGGAACTTGCCCATGTGGATAGCGAGATTGAAAAGTTGCTGGACAGTCTGACAGGCGCAAATAATGTGCTGCTCTCCTATGTGAATGTGAAGATAGCCGAACTGGACGGACGCAAGCAGGAACTTCTGGCGAAGATGGCGGAGTTGACCGTGGAAGCCATCAGCCCGGAACAGGTCAGCCAGATTTCCGGCTACCTCGACACTTGGAAGAACGTATCCTTTGACGACAAGCGGCGGGTGGTGGATTTGATGATTACCACCATTGCCGCCACAAGCGACAGCTTAAACATCACATGGAAAATCTGACGGGCATATCAGCGCCCGTCAGACCGTGACCTTGTGTAGTCCCTTATAAACTAACCTAATATGTCCTTCAAATATTTACAGCTGGCCGCCGCCCTTCAGGCGGAAATTGTCCAGGGCGCTTTTCCGGACAAGCTGCCCACGGAAAAGGAGCTGACCGAGCGCTACCAGGTCAGCCGTCAGACCGTGCGGCAGGCGCTGGAGCGCCTGGTGGAGCTGGGCCTCATTGAAAAGCGGCAGGGCAGCGGCTCCAGGGTGCTGCCGCAGACGCTGGTCCGGGGCAGCGGCCGCATCGCCATCATGACCTCCTATATTGACGACTACATCTTCCCCACCGTCCTCCAGGACATGCAGAAGCTTCTCACTCAGCGCAACTACTCCACCATGCTCTTTGCCACCCGGAACTCGGCGGACCAGGAGCGGGAGATTCTCCAGCGGCTTCTCCGCCAGCCTGTAAGCGGCCTGATTGTGGAGGGGACCAAGACCGCCCTGCCAAACCCCAACCTGGATCTCTACGACAAGCTGGCCCGGGCCGATATCCCCGTGATCTTTCTTCACGGCTGCTACCGGGAGCTGGCGGGCTCGGTGTGCGTGTCCGACGACAACTTCGGGGGCGGGTATATGCTGGCCCGGCACCTCATTACCCGGGGGCACACCCGGATCGCCGGAATCTTCAAAAGCGACGATATCCAGGGACACCAGCGGTATCTGGGCTTTCTGTCCGCCATGCGGGACGCGGGGCTGCCTCTGGCGGACGGGCAGGTCCTCTGGTACTCCACGGAGGAGCGCAAATACCTGCTGGACTACGGGTACACGCAGCTGCTGGAACACTTCCTGCGGGCCTACCTGCGCAGCTGCACGGCGGTGATCTGCTATAACGACGAAATTGCCGACAAGCTGATCCGGCTGCTCCTGGAGAAGAAGCGGCGGGTCCCGGAGGACGTGGCGGTAGTCAGCTTTGACAACAGCTATTACAGCGACCTGTGTCCCGTGCGGATCACCTCTCTGTTCCACGAGACGCACAGGATGGGCCGTCTGGCCGCCAGCCTTCTGCTGGACCGCATGGAGGGCAGGCCGGTGGCATCCCAGACAATTTCCTGGAAGCTGATGCGCAAGGAAAGCAGCTGACACGCAGAGAGCGCCTGGAGGCTGCTGCCTCCAGGCGCTCTTTTGCACGTCAATAGATTTTGCTTACCGTCCCAGCTTCGCCCGCAGCTCCGCGCCCATATCCTCGTAACCGGGCTTGTTCAGCAGGGCGAACATGTTCTTCTTGTAGGCCTCCACGCCGGGCTGGTCGAAGGGGTTGACCCCCAGCAGATAGCCGGACAGGCCGCAGGCGTACTCAAAGAAGTAGATCAGCTCGCCGCAGGTGTAGGCGCTGATCTCACCGGCCTGAAGGATCAGGTTGGGCACGCCGCCCTCCACGTGGGCCAGCAGGGTGCCGTCCATGGCCTGGGTGGTGATGAAATCCATGTCCTTCCCGGCCAGGAAGTTGAGCCCGTCGCCGTCGGCCTCGTCCCTGGGGACGCACAGCTGATGCCTGCTCCTGCCGAAGCGTATGACGGTCTCCATCAGGATGCGCTCGCCCTGCTGGATATACTGGCCCATGGAGTGCAGGTCGGCGGTAAACTCCACGCTGGCGGGGAACAGGCCCTTGTTCTCCTTGCCCTCGCTCTCGCCGTAGAGCTGCTTCCACCACTCGGCGAAGAACCGGGCGCAGGGCTCATAGGCGGCCAGGATCTCGATCTTCTTGCCCTGGGCGTAGAGGTCGTTCCGGGCGGCGGCGTACTGCCAGGCGGGGTTGCCGTCCAGACCGGGCTTCCGGCAGGTCTCCATCATGTCCGCCGCGCCCTGCATCAGCTGGTCCAGGTCCACCCCGGCTACGGCGATGGGCAGCAGGCCCACGGCGGTCAGCACGCTGTAGCGCCCGCCCACGTCGTCGGGCACCACATAGGTGTCGTAGCCCTCGGCGTCCGCCAGGGACTTGAGGGCCCCCCGGGCCTTGTCGGTGGTGGCGTAGATGCGCTTAGCGGCCTCGGCCTTGCCGTACTTCTCCTCCAGCTTCGCCTTGAAGAAGCGGAAGGCCACGGCGGGCTCGGTGGTGGTGCCGGATTTGGAGATGACGTTGACGGAAAAATCGTCGTCCCCGATGAGGTCGAAGATCTCCTGCATGGCGTCTCCGGAGAGGCCGTTGCCGGCAAAGTAGATGTTGGGGGTGTCTTTTTTCTTCAGGTTGTAGTTGTTGGAGCCCAGCAGCTCGATGACCGCCCGGGCGCCCAGGTAGCTGCCGCCGATGCCGATGACCACCAGGGCCTTGCTGTCGCCCTGGATCTTCCTGGCGGCGGCCTTGATGCGCGCGTACTCGGCCTTGTCGTAGTCCCGGGGCAGGTTCACCCAGCCCACGAAGTCGTTGCCCCGGCCCGTGGCCTCCTGGAGCCAGGCGTGGGCCTGCTGGAGACCCTGGGCATAGCCTTCCGTCCGGGCGGAGCTGCTGGAAAGATCAACACGAAGCATGATATGATATCCTCCTTGACAGTAAAAATGGGAAAGGATTCGATAGAAGAAGTATACCACGCCCCGGCCCGTTGGGCAAGCATTTCTTGCATCGGACCGGCGCACCCCGCGCCTGCGGGTCACACGGGGAACTGAATGGTTCCGTTTTTGTACCACTCCACCTCGCCCGGCTTGACCGGGGCCAGTTTGCACAGGCTCCTGATCTGGCGCCGCTTGGCGGCCGTATTGGAGGAGGTCCCCACCCAGCAGAACCGGGAACCCGCCTGAATCCGCCGGGGCGCGCCGCGGAAGTAGCCGCTGCCCGAGGATGCGGCGGAGGAATCGTAGCTGAGCCACGTCCCGCAGGCGCTGTTCAGGACATCATCCGGAACATTGTAGGTTGACAGGACATATTCGGTAATCAGAGCAACGGCCTGTGCATCCGAGCTTACCGGAAATATGTTGCCCGCCAGCCGCACATAATCGGAAACGGGGGCCGTGCGGATTTCTCTGGCCAGCTCGCTTGCAAGGGGCTGAATCTGACCGGAGGACTGCCGGCCTTCGTTATTTTTCTTTTCCGACAGCTTCAGGATCTCTATCAGTTTTTCATACAGGTTCTCATTTTTGAAGAGATTTGAATTGATCTCCCGAATGTTATTTTTCCTAATCGCTGAAACGGCCATTTCGGCAAAGGCCAGGACCGTCCCGGGGAAATCTTTCTCAAGGCCGGAACCGGAAGAATCAAACTGTGTAAAATCAGGCCGCAGTCCGCCGTCCTTCCCGCGCGCCATGCGGTACTTGTTGACCATCTGCACAGACAGCGCCGTAAAGTACCATTTCCCGTTATTGATTACGGCAAGCACATCCGGGTCCTCCGGTTTAAGGGCTTTCACATGCTTGTCATAATCCCGCGCCGTCTGATGGGCAAACCACACCGCCCGGTAATCCCGGTTGAAAATGGCGTCCTCTTCCTCCTCTCCCTCGGCCTCCTGCCAGTCGTCGGCAAACAGCCCCGGATAACTGAAGGTGTACTGGTTGTCCTCTCCGGGCTTGAACCGGAGGAGTTCGTTGGCGCTTTTGCTTCTGGCCGCGCCCGGAAAGCCCGCGCAGGCCATCCTGGCCCGGACGAACTCAATCAGCGTCAGCTCCTTGCCGCCGCCTGTCTCCTCTCCCCGCCGGACCAGCCTGGGCAGGCCCTCCCTGGCGCGAAGGTATTCCGACAGCTTATGTACCGCCGGGCTTGTGAAAGCGATGTCCTCAATGCGGATGGGCTTCTGCCGGTTCAGAGCCACGCTGATGTCGTTGGCTTTTTCCCGGATGGTGTCCTCCTCCCCCGGGCCGGCGCCGATCTGCGTTACCCGCACCAGCACCTTGGCCTCCTCCTTGGCTGCCTTCAGCTTCTCCTCCAGCTTCGCCTTCTCCCCGGGGTCCTGGCAGCACTCGATATCGTACTCCAGTTTGAAAAAATACCGGGCCGCCGTGGTGATGGTCTGGGCTCCGTTGACCACGGAGAACGCCGGCGCCTGCTCCGGGTCCAGCCTTCCCAGCCGCAGCTCCGACGCGCAGCGCAGAAAGGCCTGGCGCTCCAGAATCAGCAGCGTGATCCCGTTGTTTTTATACCAGAACATGCCCGGCTCCCGCTCAAGGGTCTGCCGGATGGATTGGTCCACGCCCAGGGTCTCGTTGATGCCGAAGCGGACGTTGTTCTGGAACAGCTGGTCCCCCACCGTGTTGTAGAGTTCCGCCAGCTGGTACAGGTCCGCCGTGAACACCAGCGTCTGCACGGCGGGAGCCGGGTCCGGCGCGGTCTCCAGATTGAGGCTCCGGTCCATGGGGGGCTCCTGGATCATCTCATAGCGCTTCAAGCCCTTGAGCCGGACATCCTGGCGGACGTAGCTGCGCACCAGGATGCAGGTGTAGAACAGAGACAGCCTGCCTCCTGTGCCGGCGGCCTTTTTCGCCCGGCTCTTCATGTCCTGGAGGACCTTGCCGGTGAACGCCGCCTCCAGCCGGACCCGGCTGCGCATGTCCTCCACAAAGAAGACCAGCTGCACGCTTTTTACGGAGCCCGCCGCCGCCCGGTTCAGCTCCTCCTGAACCAGCTCCCGGAACTTCTGGGCGGATTCCCGAAAAGCGGCGAATACCAGGGCCTCCCCGTCCTCCTCCTGGGTGATACCCAGGGTGCCGGAGCCTACCGCGCAGTTTTCCTCGCTCTCCGCCAGTTTTTCCAGCTCTGCCTGGGCGGCAGGGTCCGTCCACCAATCCGTGCTGCCGGAAATCCCCCGGTTTTCCAGCAGCATCCGGATGGAGGCGGTGAGCCGCTCTCTCTTTTTGACCAGTTCCTGCATATGTCCCATTGTCCCCGTCCCTTTCTCTTTTGGTATGGGTTGATCTTAGAACCTGTATTCACAACCGCAGCACGCCGTCTGGCCAGTCTTTTTCCCGCCATACTGCGTCGATTTCCCTTGCAATCCGTCAGGATTGCTGCCGTGGCCCGCCTGCGGCGGGCTTAGCGCTAAAAGCGCCGCCTTGCGGCGCTTCACGGGAAAATCTCCTTGTCTGACGAGAAAAATCCTCGTCCATCCGGCATCCCCCGATTATGAATACAGGTTCTTATTTTTCTGCCGGGTTGATCCGGCTCCTCCCCCGCCGCTGCGTTTGGGCGCTCCGCGCGCGGTCAGACGCCGGAAATTTTCAGCTCCTCCCCCAGGAATTCCCCAAGGCTGTACTGAGCGGCCCGGCGGGAAAAGTCCTCCAGCTGCTCGTTATAGGCGCGGAGGACCGCCTGGAGCTGCTCCTCCGTGATCTCCGCTTTCCAGACCTCCTTCTCCTCCCGGAAGCGGGAGCAGAAGCGCAGCAGCCCGTCCCGGTAGCCCCGGATCACCCACTCGATGTGGGCGAGGTTTTGCTCCATGATTTTCTGCCGGACCTCCCCGTCCGGCTCCGGACGGGTCTCCCGCTGCTGGGTCAGGGCGTAGTCCAGATAGAAATCCAGCTCCCGCTCCAGCTGGGCCAGGGCGTAGTACAGCTCGTTTTCGCAGGTGAATGCCTGGGTGTTCAGCTGGCGGCTCTTGTGCGTAAGCTCCCGGACCAGGTTGCTGATCTCCGGATAGATGGTGCCGGTGTGGATGCCGAAGAGATTTTTCAGCTGGCTGCGCAGCTTGGGCTTTGCTTCCCCGGGAATCCGGATGCCGCAGAACATCCTCTTGGGAAGCTCCTCCGCCTCGTCCCCCTGGAAGAGCATGAAAGCCCCCTGCTGGGCGATGATCCGGGGGTTGAGCTTGGTGTGGTCAATGAATTTGATGTTCTTCTGGAACAGGGGCTCCTGGCACCACGCCGGTTTCCGGTCGATGATGGCCCGGTAGTTGTCGTTGGTATTCCGGGCGCTGGGACTGAAAATCTCGTCCAGAAAGAAGAGGAACACCATCCCGTCCTCGCGGTCCAGCGAGTTCTCCTCCGTATGGTAGTAGGGCGTCACCGCGAAGTACAGCGCCACCAGGCAGTTGTAGGACACATCCAGCAGGCGGCTGGGAAACTCCCCGTGCTGGGCGTCGATGGCGTTGTCCAGGTAGCGCTTTTCCCCGGTGAGCTTGTTCTGGCGCATGGCGTCAAAGAGATTTTTCTCAAAGAACCTGTTCTCCGCCAGCACGCCCCGGCGGAAAAGGTTCGGGCGGCAGGGCGTGGGATAGCATTCCGGCTCTCCGCGGTAGACGCAGAACTGATCCGGTTTCCCCCGCTCCTGCACATAGCCGTTGACGCGCTCGATGAAATCGGAGACGTCCCGGACCGGGTCCTTTCCGAGCTGGTGCTTCACGCTGATTTCCTTCTGCAGATAGTGTTCTTCGGGCTGCGGCATGGGCACTCTCCTCCTGTTGGCCGGTTTTGGTTCCATTATACCTGAAATGATCCGCAATATCCATAGGAATTGGGGGAATTTTGAAAATATTTTCTGCCGTCTTTTCCCCCGATTCCTCTCGACATCCGGCCTGAAAATATGCTATACTACTTTCTACAAACAGACAGGAGAGTGCGTATGGACTATAATAAATGGATCGCCGATCTGGAACCCGGCGATGAGATCGAGGGCTTCTATATCCTCAAGACCGCTCAGATCAAGACCTCCAACTCCGGCAAGCCCTTCCTGGCGGCGGGCATCGCGGACCGCAGCGGCACGGTGGACGCCAAATTCTGGGACTACGCCGGCCCCCTGGGGCCCCAGGACGAGGGCACCGTCATCAAGCTCCGGGGGGGCGTCTCCGAATACCGGGGCTCCCTCCAGCTGATCCTCACCCGGGTCCGCCCGGTGCAGGAGGACGACCGCTACAGCCTGGGGGACCTGGTCCCCACGGCCCCCATCGACCCGGAGGCCTCCTGGCAGGAGCTTCTGGCGCTGGCGGACGGTACGGGGGAGTACCGGACGGTGTGCCGCCGGGTGCTGGAGCGCCTGGGGGACCGCTTCCGCTCCCTCCCCGGAGGAAAAAGCATGCACCACAGCTTCCTCAACGGCCTGCTGATGCACACCCTCTATATGGCCCGGATGGCGGACTTTCTGGCGGGGATGTACCCGGAGACCGTGGACCGTGACCTGCTGGTGGCGGGGACCATTCTCCACGACACGGCCAAGTGCGACGAGTTCGTCACCTCCCCCCTGGGGCTGGTGACGGAGTATTCCGTCAAGGGCGAGCTGCTGGGCCATCTGGTCATGGGCGCCCAGGCGGTGGCGAAGGCCGCCGAAGAGGCCGGCCTGCCGGAGGACAAATCGGTCCTCCTCCAGCACATGATCCTCTCCCACCACGGGGACCCCCAGTTCGGGGCCGCCGTGCGCCCCGTGTGCGCCGAGAGCGAGCTGCTGAGCATGATCGACCTCATCGACAGCCGCATGGAGATCTACCGGGAGACCATGGAGGAGACCCAGCCGGGGACCTTCAGCAAGCGGGTCTTCGCCCTGGACAAGAAAATTTACTGCCACCGTTAAGGAGGGTCACCTGTGCGCCTGATATCATGGAACGTCAACGGCCTGCGGGCCTGCCTGAAAAAGGGCTTTCTGGAGTCCTGCGAGGCCCTGGGGGCGGACGTGTACTGCCTCCAGGAGACCAAGCTCCAGCCCGGACAGGTGGAGCTGGAGCTGCCCGGCTACCACATGTACTGGAACTATGCCGATAAGAAGGGCTACTCCGGTACCGCCATCCTCACCCGGACGGAGCCCCTGTCGGTGACTTACGGCTTCGGGGACGACATCCACCGCCACGAGGGCCGGGTCATCACCGCGGAATACGAGAGCTTCTATCTGGTGTGCTGCTACACCCCCAACGCCAAGCGGGGCCTGGAGCGCATCGGCTACCGGATGATCTGGGAGGACGATTTCCGCCAGTACCTGTGCGGGCTGGACAAGGTCAAGCCCGTGGTCCTCTGCGGGGACCTGAACGTGGCCCACCAGGAGATCGACCTGAAGCACCCCGGCCCCAACCGGGGCAACGCCGGCTTCTCCGACGAGGAGCGGGGCAAGATGACCGAGCTGCTCTCGGCGGGGTTCATCGACAGCTTCCGGACCCTGTACCCCGACAAGACCGGGGCCTACAGCTGGTGGAGCTATCAGGCCAACGCCCGTGCCAGCAACACCGGGTGGCGGATCGACTACTTCGTCCTGTCCCGGCGCCTGCGCGAAAGCCTGGCCGGGGCGGACATCTTCCCGGAGATCATGGGCAGCGACCACTGCCCGGTGGGGGTCACATTGGATTTGACGTAGTTCTTGACGCGGCGGGAAAGGGGGGACGGTCCCCGTGGTACGGCCTAATGGAAAAAGCGAAAAGCCCAGGGACGCCAAGGGAACCCTGCGCCGCCTGCTGGACTGCCTCATGGGCCGCCGGGCGGCCCTGGCGGTGATCCTGATCCTGTCCCTGGGCGGCAACATCCTGTCTCTGCTGGGGCCCAAGCTGGCGGGGACCGCCATGGGCGCGGCGGCGGCGGGAACAACCGCCGGTTTGTGCGCTTCGGCGATCGCCGAAGCGATGAAGAAGAAGGACCGTCAAGTCCTCTTTGTCTGGCTCCTGTCTC
>JAAZZJ010000064.1 GCA_014237695.1 Oscillospiraceae bacterium
CATGTATCTCCGGAAAAACGCCGCCCAGCGGGGAGAGGTCAGTCTGGACGAACCCCTCAACACCGATTGGGATGGAAATGAGCTGCTTCTCAGCGATGTTCTGGGAACGGACTCTGATACGGTCATGCGTCCTATCGAGGACGATGTGGACCGTCAGCTCCTTTCCGCGGCCATCGCCAAGCTGGAGGAGAGGGAGCGGGAGATCATCACCCTCCGCTTCGGCCTGGGCGGCGGCCGGGAGCAGACCCAGAAGGAGGTTGCCGACCGGCTGGGAATCTCCCAGTCTTATATTTCCCGATTGGAAAAGAGGATCATCAGCCGCTTAAAGAAGGAAATTTTGAAGATGAGCTGAAAAAACTCCGAAAGCACTGCTTTCGGAGTTTTTTGCTGTGTGTCAAAAAGAGGCTATGCCGCTTTTTTGAGTGAAGGGCCGTCATATTGTATTTGCCGCCTGCGGGCGGCAAACTCTTGCGGAGGGACTTTTCGCTCTCTGCCGGTCTTTCAAAGGCTGCACAGCGCCGCCCGGATCACCCCACCGCCGCGCCGGACAGCGCGGCCAGGTACCGCTCGTTCGCTTTCCCCCAGTCGATCAGGGAGAACCAGTCCTCCACATAGGCTGCCTTGTCAAAGTGGTTCATAGGCAGATAGGCGTGTTCCCACATATCCAGAATGAGCAGAGGCGATACCGATGCCAGAGGCACCACGTCATTGTTCTCCGTGGTGGAGATATGTACGCCCCGGTCCCCCTCCGCCGCCAGCCAGACCCACCCGGAACCGATAATGCTCTCCGCCGCCTCTGTGAGCAGCTGCTGAAACCGGTCCATGGACCCGTAAGAGGCGGAGATGGTCTCCGTCAAGCGGTTGAAGGGCGGCGCGCCCGCCTTGCAGGCGATGCCGTCGAAAAACAGCTGGTGGTTGTATACTGCCCCGGCGGCGCTCTTCAGCCTGTTCAGCTGGGCGGCGGGCAGGTTAAAGTCCTCCGACACCAGCTGGCGCAGGCTCCGGTCCGTCAGCCGGTGGCGCACCACCAGCCGGTTCAGCTCGTAGACCGCTTCGGCGTAGTATTTGTCGTGATGGTAGTACAGCGTGTTGGCGTCGCACCGGGGGACCAGCCCGACGTAGCTGTAGGGCAGCTCGGACACCTCGAAGGGAAAGTATTGCTCCATACCGAACCTCCTTTGCGCATGGTATCCCAGTATATGAGCGGAAAGGAGGTCCGGTGCTGCCGTCAGGGCTGCTTGCCGATATAGGCCAAGATGCCGCCGTCCACATAGAGGACGTGGCCGTTGACGAAATTGGAAGCGTCGGAGGCCAGGAACACCGCCGGGCCCGCCAGATCCTCCGGGTCGCCCCAGCGGCCCGCCGGGGTCTTGGCGATGATGAACTGGTCGAAGGGATGACGGCTGCCGTCCGGCTGGCGCTCCCGGAGGGGCGCGGTCTGGGGGGTGGCAATGTAGCCGGGGCCAATGCCGTTGCACTGGATGTTGGCCGCGCCGTACTCGGAGCAGATGTTCCGGGTGAGCATCTTCAGTCCGCCCTTGGCGGCGGCGTAGGCGGAAACCGTCTCACGGCCCAGCTCGCTCATCATGGAGCAGATGTTGATGATCTTCCCGTGACCCTTCTTCAGCATCCCGGGGATGACGGCCTTGGCGCAGATGAAGGGGCCTACCAGGTCAATGTCCACCACCTGCCGGAATTCCTCCGCGCTCATCTCCGTCATGGGGATGCGGCGGATGATGCCCGCGTTGTTGAACAGGATGTCCACGCCGCCAAGATCGGCCTCGATCTTGGCGACCAACTCCTTCACCTGGACCTCGTCGGTAACGTCGGCGATGTAGCCCTTGGCGTCAACGCCCTTGGCGGCGTAATCCGCCAGAGCCTTGCCCAGATGCTCCTGGCTGCGGCAGTTGAAGGCGATCTTCGCCCCCGCGTTCGCCAGGGCCTCCGCCATGGCGAAGCCGATGCCGTAGGCCCCGCCGGTCACCAGGGCGGTCTTGCCCTCCAGGGAAAACAATTTCTGCATATCCATACCGTTTTTCCTCACTTTCAGCGCAGTTCCGTGATGGGAATGTTGTCCATGTCGTCGAAGGCCTGGTTCTCGCCGCCCATGGCCCAGATGAAGGTGTAGCTGCCCGTGCCGCAGCCGCAGTGGATGGACCAGGAGGGGGAGATGACCGCCTCATAGTTCTGCATGACGATGTGCCGGGTCTCCTGGCCCTGGCCCATCATGTGAAAGACCACGTTGCCCTCGGGGATGTTGAAGTATGTGTAGATCTCCATCCGGCGCTCATGGGTGTGGGCGGGCATGGTGTTCCAAACGCTGCCGGGGGACAGCTGGGTCAGGCCCATGGACAGCTGGCAGGTGGGCAGTACATCCGGATGGATAAACTGGTTGATGACCCGGGCGTTGGCGGTCTCCGCCGCGCCGCAGGGACGCTTGGCGGCGTCCGCCATGGACAGGAAGGTGGTCTTGTAGGACTTGTGGGCGGGGGCGGACACCAGATAGAACCGGGCGGGAGCGGAGCCGTCCGCGCTGGCGAAGATCACTTCCTTGGCGCCCATGGTGATATACAGGCAGTCCTGGAAGCCCAGATCGTACTTCTCCCCGTCCACGGTGATGGAACCGGGGCCGCCCAGGTTGAACACGCCGGCCTCCCGGCGCTCCAGGAAGAAGTGGGTGCCGAAGTTGGCCCACACATCGATGCCCTGGTCGATGGGGACCTCCTTGGTCACGGGCATGATGCCCAGCACCACCATGCGGTCCACATGGGAGTAGGTGGCCTTCACCTGGTCGGGCTGGTAGAGGTCCTCAATGAGGAACTCCCGGCGCAGCTCCTCGGTGGTGCAGCGCTTAACGTTGTTGGGGTTGGTGGAATAACGGATATCCATCTCATTACCATCCTTTTTTCATATTAAAACAGTTTTTTCTGGTTTTCACCACTTTGCCTCCCGGTCAGGACAGTGCATGTCTATCCGGGCGGCGCGCATCTCCACGTAGCAGCCGCACTGCATACAGGTGCCGGACTCCAGGCTCCCGCAGGCCTTGCAGGCCTGGAGCCGGGTTTCATAGACATCGTCGGGGGTGCGCTTTTTGGGCGGCATGGTCTCCCGGTAGAACTTCACGCTCTCGTAGTAGCTGTTTTCCCCGGTCATCTCCCGCAGGAGGCACCGGCGGCACCGGCTGGCCCCGCTCACGCGGGCTTTACCTGGAACGCCGCCACGCAGCAGGGAGGCAGGCTGGCCTTGAAGCCGTCCTCCGTCAGCCGGACGTCCTCCATCTGGACAGGCCGGACGTTTTCCGGTGCGTCGAAGGTGTTGTGTGCGCCCGCCGGACCGGCCAGCACCCGGCCCGTGACCCGTTCGATCTTTCCCAGACCGGCCAGCGCGCAGTCCAGCTCCGTTCCCCGGGCATCGTCCAGATTGGCGGCGGTGACCAGCACCGTGCCGTCCGGGGCCTGGCTGGCGGAGATGTGGAGTCCGGGGACCCGGTTCTCCCCGTCCGCACCGGTGAGGGAGGTCTCTACATAGCTCTCCAGCTGGCGGGCGTCCTGATGGTCCTTATACATCTCGAAGACGTGGTAGGTGGGGTCAGCAGCATCCGGTCCCCTTCGGTGAGGACCATGGCCTGCAGTACGTTCACCAGCTGGGCAATGTTGGCCATCACCACAGTGTCGCAGTGGTCATTGAAGATGTTCAGGCTCACGGCGGCCACCAGCGCGTCCCGCATGGTGTTCTGCTGGTAGAGGAAGCCCGGATTGGTCCCCGGCTCCACGTCGAACCAGGTGCCCCACTCGTCCACGATCAGCCCCACCTTCCGGTCTCCCTGGTAGTGGCGGATGATCCGGGAGTGGTTCTCCACCAGCTCCTCCATGCGCAGGGCCTTCCGCAGAGTGGCGAAGTATTCCGTCCGGCTGAAATCCAGGGCGCTGCCCTTATGCTCCCACACGTTGGGGACGGTGTAGTAGTGGAAGCTCACCGCTTCCACAAATCCGCCGGCGATTTCCATCAGCACGCGGGTCCAGTGGTAATCGTCCGCGTTGGCCCCGGAGGCGATCCGGTAGGGCTGGCGGGTTTCATCATAGGCGCGGAGGTAGGTGGCGTACTGGCGGCACAGGTCGGCGTAGAACTGGGGGCGCATATTGCCGCCGCAGCCCCAGGTCTCGTTGCCGATGCCCCAGTATTTCACATGCCAGGGCTCCTCTCTGCCGTTGGCCCGGCGCAGGTCCGCCATGGGGGACTGCCCGCCCATGTTGCAATACTCTACCCAGTCGGAGAACTCCTGGACGGTGCCGCTACCCACGTTGCCGGAGAGGTAGGGCTCGCACCCCAGCTGGCGGCACAGCTCCAGAAACTCGTGGGTGCCGAAGGAGTTGTCCTCCGTGACGCCGCCCCAGTTGGTGTTGACGATCTTCTTGCGGCTCTCCCGGGGACCGATGCCGTCCTGCCAATGGTAAGTGTCGGCGAAGCATCCGCCGGGCCAGCGCAGCACGGGGATACGCAAAGCCCGCAGGGCCTGGACCACGTCCGTGCGCATCCCGTTTTCGTTGGGGATGCCGGAGCCCTCGCCCACGTAGACGCCGCTGTAGATGCAGCGTCCCAGGTGTTCCGCGAATTGGCCGTAAATATTCCGGTTGATGACGCCTTTGGACCGGTTGGCGTTGATGACTGCCTTTGACATAGTGGTTTCTCCTTGTTTTCTGTTTTGAGTTTCCGCTTACAGAACCAGCTCGGCGTTCAGCATCTGGTTCCGCTTGCGGTATTGGGACGGCGACATGCCGATGTGCTTTTGGAAAACGCGGTTGAACTGGGAAAAGCTGGCGAAGCCGCAGGACAGGGCCGCCTCGGTGATGGGAATGCGGGTATTGATGAGCAGGGACTGGATATTCCGTACCCGGGTCATCTGGATGTAGTCCGTGAGGGTGAAGCCGGTGACGTCCTTGAACTGGTGGGAGAGATAGCAGCTGCTGATGTAGAATTTCTGGGACAGGGTGTCCAGGGAGAGGTCCTCGGAGTAATGGGCGTGGATGTAGCTGGTGACGGAGTAGATCTTTTTCTCCATGGGGGACATTTCGGATTTGTTGGTGTACTGGTTGCGCCCCTGATTCAGGAACAGCAGGGTCAGAAATTCCGTGAATTTCAGGTGAATAATCAGATCCCGCATGGAGTCCGTTTTAGGCGCCAGGAGAAAGATGTCGTTGAGCTTGCTGAACATCTTTTTCTGAAGGTCCGCGTCGAAACGGAAGATGGGGACTTCCCGGTGGAAGATGCCCAGCAGGCGCTCGTACTCGTTGGACAGGCCCGTCACATTCCGCGGAAGGTTGAATTGAATAATCAGCCGCTTGCAGGGATCTCCCGGCGGGTACTGGGACCGGTGAAGTACATTGGGCGGGATGCCGATGATGTCGAAGGTCTCCATATCGTAGGGCTTGCCCTCCAGGATATGCCTGGTATTGGGCCCCATCATAACGCACAGCTCATAAAAGGTGTGGAAGTGCTGGAACTGCATGTTCTTGTCTTCCGTACGCACATCGTAATCAAAGAAGTAGAACAGGGTGTCGCTCTCCCCGTTGACACGGATGAAATATCTGTCCTGATACAGAAATAGATTATGTAAGAGCATGGGCCGTCATCCCTCTTCCAGGCGGAAGTCCAGGCAGTCCTCGCAGCAGCATGGGGCGTCCTGCGGAAGGCCCATTGTTCCGTCCTCATGGAAAGCGCAGTTCCGGAAGACAGTACGGGAGGCGTTTTTCGCGTATACCCAGCAGGATTTTTTTTCCGTGCAGGCCGGTCCGGCGCAGGGGCGCAGGTCGTGGAGGCCCGTCTCGTAGTCCGTGGCCCGGCGCAGGCGGAGGGACACGCCGTCAAAGGTGACGCCGGAGATCCCGCCGGGCTCCTCCGCGTACAGCAGGATGCCGTTCTCGGCGGTGCAGAAGATGTTGCCGAAGCGTATATCCCGGACGGCTCCCGGCTCCGTCTCCTCCCCGCGCCGGAGGACCGTGATGGCAATGGGCTCCCCGTTTCCCCAAAACACGTCCGGGTGAAACAGGCGGGTCTCAATAGTGAGGTTTTGAAAGATCACGTTCTCAACGTGCCCCCGGTCCCGGAGCTGGAGGGAGATGCCCCGGTTGGAGCGGCTGATGACGCAGTTTTCTACGATGATATTGCGGAAGCTGTCCTCGCTTTCGCTGCCGAATTTGATGGCGGCACTGGTGGAGGTCAGTGTGCAGTTGGTTACGGTGATGTTTTCGCAGGGACCGTACTGCATGGCGTGGGCGGTGTTCTTGAAGACGATGCAGTCGTCGGCGCATTCTATGTGGCAGTTGGCGATGCGTACGTTCTGGCAGTGGTCGGGGTCGATGCCGTCGCAGTTGGCCATCCGCAGATTATTGAGGATGCGGATGCCGTCGATGAGTACGTCCCGGCAGCCTACCATGTGGACGGTCCAGAAAGCGCTGGCGGAGAGCGTGACCTCCCGGATGGTCAGGCGGGAGACATTCTCCAGGAACAGCAGGGGAGCCCGAGGATAAAAGGAGCCCTCAATGTGCCACCTGGTAGCCTCGCCGTAGAAAATCTCCTCGCTGCCGTCGATCCGGCCCAGGCCGGTGATGGCCAGATCCTCGCAGTCTCTGGCGTAGAGAAAATAATGGGTGGGCTTCCCGGCGTACGTGCAGTTTTCATAGGAGGGCACCGCCATTTTCTCCGGAGCGTTTCCGCCGAAAAGCAGGTAGTCCGTGAGATGGCTGCTGCCCTTCAATACCGCCCCCATCTCCAGGTGGAACTCTACATGGGAGCGGAGTACCAGAGCCCCGCTGCGGAAGGTCCGCCCGCCGGGCAGGACCACCCGGCCGCCTCCCGCCGAGGCGCAGGCATCGATGGCCGCCTGGATGGCGGCGGTGTCGCTGTCCGTTCCGTTTCCCAGTGCGCCGAAATCCAGTACGCTGTAGTCCATTCTGGCATTCCTCCCTGTGAATTCGCTGTCGCATTTCAGGAGTATTTTAGCACGGGCGGCGGCGAATAGCAAGCACAATATTGCGTTCCTTTCGGTCTAAAATGATGCTGTTGACTATTTTGGCCAAAAATAACCGGTTTGGACTGTGCAAAACCAACATAAAAGCAGTTTCTCAAAAAAAAAGAAAGCAAAAAATGCAATATGCAAAAAGAAAAAAGACAATTTATGCGTAGTAACCGTCGGAAATCATCAGTATGATAAAAACATCCCACCTAGCCGATTGGATTTGTTGGGCAAAACAACTATATGGGAGGACACTATGGTAAAGTTCAAAAAGTGGATGTCACTCGCACTTGCAATCGTTATGTGTATCGGACTGCTGGCCGCCTGCGGCGGGGACAACACGACCCCCGACACCCAGACCCCCGGTACCACCGCCCCTGACACGAACCCCGGCGATACCCCCGATCCCGCGCCGGATACCCCGGAGCCCCCCGCAGCCGAGGGTTATTCCGAGTCCCCTTTTATCACTGCTCTGGGCAGCTATGGCGCGGTGGAGGACCGCCTCCCCGCTGCTGACGACATCATGGTCGAGACCGTCAACGCCGCGGGCGAGCCCCTGGAGATCGGCGTCTACGGCGGCGAGCTGAAGCGCAGCGCCGGCGGCGGCAACTGGGATGCCGGCAAGCCCATCGAGGAGGGCCTGTTCCGCTTCAACACCCATGCCGAGATCGAGCCCAACGTGGCCAAGAGCTACGAGGTCAACGATGACGCCACCGTCTACACCATCCACCTCCGCGAGGGGATGAAGTGGTCCGACGGCGAGCCCTTCACCGCTGAGGACTGCGTATGGTTCTACAACGTGGTCTGCCTCAACAAGCTGGACAGCAAGGGCGTGCGCAACTGCCACAAGGACGCCAACGGCGATCCCGCCGTGGTGGAGAAGGTGGACGACACCACCTTTACCGTCACCTTCGGCACCCCCAAGTACGACTTCATCGAGGCCCTGACCGTGGACCTGAAGTGGCACTACGCCCCCAAGCACATCTTTGAGGAGATGTGCCAGAAGATTCTGGACGGCGACGAGGCCGGCGCCATCGCCATGGGCAAGGAGCTGACCGGCGTGGAGTTCTCCGATACTGGCGCTCTGGGCAAGGAGACTCTGTACTACTTCTGGAACTACTCCGGCATCCCCACCCTGAACCCCTACGTGCTGTCCACCGAGGAGGGCAAGAACAATATCAAGGGCGAGTACTACGAGTTCATCCGTAATCCCTACTACTGGAAGACCGATGCCAACGGCCAGCAGCTGCCCTACATGGACAAGATTGTCTACACCACCGTGCAGAATGTGGACCAGACCCTGATGCTCCTGCTGGACGGCACCGTGGACTACCAGACCATCGCCGTACAGGACGCGCCCACCGTTCTGGAGGCCGAGCAGACCTCCGGCACCAAGATCAACCTGTATGAGTGGTCCGGCGTGGACTGGGGCAGCCCCGCCCACCAGCTCCATCTGAACCTGGGCATCGCCGACGAGAACAAGAACGCCCTGTTTAACAACGCCGACTTCCGCCAGGCCATGTCCATCTGCGTGGACCGCGAGGCGCTGGCCTCCGCCCTGACCGACGGCTGGCAGGAAGGCGGTCAGGCCGCTCCTCAGGAGGGCACCCTGGGCTACAGCGAGGAGTGGTCCAAGAAGTGGACCGAGTATGATGTAGAGAAGGCAAAGACCCTCTTTGAGAGCGCTGGTCTGGTTATGGGCAGCGACGGCTTCTATGACTTCGCCGACGGCTCCGACTTCGAGCTGAACATCGTCTCCGTGGCTGAGCTGAACGCCGCCGAGACCTTCTCCCTGCTGGACACCTATTACCGCGCCGCGGGCATCAAGTGCAACTTCCGCGACTATGACCGCAGCTACATCGACAACGAGCTGATGGCCGGCTCCCTGGAGTGCATGCTCTACCCCGTCACCCCCATCGGCGACGTGTCCATCGCGCTGAAGCCCAACTCCATGGTTCCCGGCTACGCCACCAACGTGGCCTGGTACGGCACCATGAAGAAGGATACCGCCACCGGCGACCTGCTGGAACTCATCAACCTGAAGGAAGAGCTGGATAAGACCGCCGATGCCGATGCCCGCAACGAGATCGTCAATAAGATGCTGAAGCTCCACGAGGAGAACCAGTGGACCCTGGGCTATGTGGCTGCCACTCCCACTATCCACGCCGTCAATGCCCGTATCCACAACTTCCCCAACGGCCTGGTGTGGTCCGATATCTACCGCGACATGGGCATTGCCCGCTGCCAGTGCTGGTATATCCAGGAGTAAGAACCTGCAATACGTTCCAACACATAACCTGAACTCTCCGGGACGGGGCCGCGCGCGGTCCTGTCCCCGGGAGTCCCCGGCAAACATTCGCGCATCATCAAACTGACGCGGGAGGCCGCTTCTCTTTCTTGGATAGGGGGCGCCTCCCGCTTCGTTTTGGAGCCTGTTCGACATCTCAGGCCGCGGGTGGGAAGGTGCTGAACGGCGCCGGCAGGTCCCAATGATTTAACCGAAAGGACGTGCGGAAATGCTCAAATATATAGGCAAACGGCTCCTTCTGTTTATACCGACCATTTTCATCATCTCCGTGGTGATCTTCTTCATCATCCAGCTGCCCCCCGGAGACTACGCCACCTCCTACGCCGCCGCCATGGCGGCAGAGGGTGAGATCATGACCCCCGAGCAGATCCAGGAGCTGCGGATGCAGTTCGGACT
>JAAZZJ010000065.1:0-266 GCA_014237695.1 Oscillospiraceae bacterium
GAATGTACTGCCCAGCCGCATCCGCGCGGAGCTGTGGCGCACCGACACGCCGGACAGCGCCGAGGGCACCCGCCGCACCGCCCAGACCATGTGGATCAACAGCCCCGGCGGCAGTGAACTGCCTCTGGTGGTATTGGAAGGAGGCAGCCAATAATGGGCAAACGTATCCTCGCTCTTTTTGCGGTTCTGACGCTGGCCCTGGGAACCGCGCCCGCGGCCCTGGCGGCGGCGGAGCCCACCCTGGTGTGTGAATTCCTGCGGGACAG
>JAAZZJ010000065.1:276-9419 GCA_014237695.1 Oscillospiraceae bacterium
GATCTGGACGGCAGCGATATTTACGGCGTACAGCTGGAGCTGACACTGGGGGGGGAATACCCGGACTGCACCTTTACTCCCGGCAGCCGGACAGCCTACGCGCCGGAGTGCAGCGTACGGGATACACGGGACCGGACGCGGCTGACCATATACCTGACAGACCGGATGCCGCTGAACGATGGGAACACCCTGGACCTGGGCGAGCTGGACCTGGGCGGGGATGGCGGGGACGCTTTTCCGGAAACTGTCCGGATCACCCTGCTGGGGGAACATCTGCGCCCTCTGACCGGCGGCATGTCCGGAACGGCGGACGTGGATGTCTACTCCCGGGAGGAGCCCTCCGGGTCCGAGGACCCGGCGCCGCCCTCCTCCCGGCCGGATACCACCCCCCAGGTCCCCCCAGCGCCGGTGGTCTATCTCCCCTTCATCGATGTAAGCGCAGGGGACTGGTTCTATGAAGCCGCGGGCTATGTCTACGCCCACGGAATGATGCGGGGACTTTCAGAAAACACCTTTGCCCCCTATGAGGTCACGGACCGGGCCATGATTGTTACCATCCTTCACCGGCTGGAGGGCAGCCCCGCCGCTCTGCCCGCCGCCTTCACCGATGTCCCGGAGGGCCAGTATTACGCCATTCCGGTGGCATGGGCCTCTTCGGTGGGCATCGTGGAGGGCTATGAGGATGCCACCTTCCGCCCGGAATCCCCCATCACCCGGGAACAGCTGGCGGCCATTCTCTACCGCTATGCCCGGTATAAGGGCCTGGACATCTCCGTCAGAGGGGATATGGGCCGCTTCCCGGACGCCGTATCCGTCTCCCTCTACGCCGCGGACGCTATGAGCTGGGCAGTGGGTACGGGATTGATCGCCGGTCTGGACGGCGCGCTCCAGCCGGGCGGCGCGGCCGGACGGGCTCAGGTGGCGGTCATTCTCCAGCGGATGTGCGCCGGCCTGCTGCAAATGCCGTGAGGATCGCGGTATGTATTGACAGCCGGGGCGGGATGCTCTTCAACCGCCGCCGGCAGAGCCAGGACCGGCTTCTCCGGCAGGATCTCCTGTCGGAGGCCGCCGGAGGGCCTCTCTGGATGAGCCCCTACTCCCGGGAGCAGTTTTCCGATCCGCCGGAGATGGTCCGCGCGGCGGAGGACTTTCCCCGCCGGGCGGGCCCAGGAGAGATGTGCTTTTTCGAGGACCTGGACCCCGCCCTCTGGCTGGCGGAGGCGGAGGAGGTTGTCCTCTACCACTGGAACCGGACCTATCCATCCGACCGCCGGTTTCCCCTGCCCCTGGCGGGGTGGACTCTGGCGCGGCGGGAGGAGTTCCCCGGGTCCAGCCATGAAAAGATCACAAAGGAGGTATACCGCCGGTGAAAAAACGGAACCGCGCCCTGCTGTCCCTGGTCCTTCTGCTGGCCCTCCTGGCGGGCCTGTGGTATCTGCGCTCCGCGCAGGGCGGGCCCCAGCCGGTCCGGCCGCCTGCCGCCGTTGACCTGGAGAGTATCCCGCCCTTTTCCGGGGAGCCCTATGTGGCGCTGGCGGACAACGTCCCCTCCTTCCTGCCGGGGGAGATGACCACCTCCTCCTACGAGGTCTACAGTCCTCTGGACGGCCTGGGGCGCTGCGGCGCTGCCTCCGCCTGTGTGGGGGTAGACCTGATGCCCACCGAAGAGCGGGAGTCCATCGGCCAGGTGAAGCCCTCCGGGTGGCAGACGGTGAAGTACGACTGCGTGGACGGGAAGTACCTCTATAACCGGTGCCACCTCATTGGCTTCCAGCTGACGGGGGAGAACGCCAACAAGCAGAATCTCATCACCGGCACCCGGTACATGAATGTGGACGGGATGCTGCCCTTTGAGAACATGGTGGCGGACTACGTGAAGGAGACGGAGAACCACGTCCTCTACCGGGTGATACCTGTTTACAGCGGCGATGATCTGGTGGCCGGCGGCGTGCAGATAGAGGCTCTGAGCGTGGAGGACAAAGGTCAGGGCGTCAGCTTCAACGTCTATGTCTACAATGTCCAGCCCGGCGTGGAGATCGACTATGCTACCGGCGAGAGCTGGCTGGAGGGCGAATCCCGTCCGGAGGCGCCGGAGACTGCCTACGTTCTCAACACCAGCTCCAAAAAGTTCCACCTGCCCGCCTGCTCAGGCGCGTCCTCCATGAAGAAGGAGAACCGGGAGGAGTACAGCGGCAGCCGGGAGTCCCTGATCGAACAGGGATACAAGCCCTGCGGGACGTGTAACCCATAAGCGGATCAGAAAAAGGACCCCGCAGAAGGAAACTTCTGCGGGGTCCTTTTTGCTGCTTATGGATAAAGGTCAGTCCCAATCCACACCAAAGTCAGGCCGGACGGGGTCCAGGATATCTTTCGCGTCATAGAACTGGAGATACCGTTTCCGGGAGTTGCGGAGAGTGGTTCCATCGGGGTGGAGGCGGTCGCAGATCACGGCGCAGATGTCCTTCTTGATAAAGCTGAAGCTCTCGATGCCCACGGAGCAGAACACCCGGAAGCCCTGGCTCTGCAAATACTGGAAGATGGGCCCGGTCTGGGTCCAGTCGCCGCCGTCGGGACGCTCGCCGTGGGGGTAGTACAAAATGGGGGTCTCCCCTACCAGGCTGCCCACCTCGTCAAACCACTTCTGAGTATCCTTCTGGATGGCGTCCAGACCAAGCCGCTGGCCGCTGAGGCGGATGTGGCCCCAGGTGTGGCTGCCGAAGGTCCAGCCGGTGCGCTTGAGTTCCTCGATGATGGGCTTCACCGCCTCCCGCTCGGCCTGGCGGTTGGCCTCCAGCTCACCGGTCCATTCCACATCGCCGTCGGTCTGGGTGCGGTAGCCCAGGATGCCCTGGTAGCCGGTAAGGCTCAGGCTGGCCTTGGCCCCGAAGGGGGAGAAATCCGGATGCTCCTCCACAAACTTGTCCAGGGCGGGGATGGCGTCCAGCTCCCGGCTGGTGACCTCCTTGCCGTCAGGGTCCAGCCCCCAGGATGTGACCTGTCCGTTTTCGTCCAGAATCAGCTTGTAGGTGAAGCCGTTGTCCAGCATGTAGGGGTAATAGTTGGTGTCGTCATAGGAGAAGATCAAAGGCTTTTTGCCCTCGGGAAGATAGAGTGTGTTGCGGACCATCTTGGGCTGGCCGTCGTCGCCGGTGGTCTCGCTCCACACGTCGCCGATATCCACCAGCACGTAGCCGTTGGCGTAGCAGCTGTCCATGATTTTCCAGAACTCGTCCGCCGTCACCATGAAGTCATCCAGGCCCTTCTCCTCGCTGTCGCCATCAAAAGCCAGCTCGGGATAGGCGATGATGGGGTGAAAGAAGAGATGCTCGACAATGCCGTTATAGGCCTCGTATTTCACGCCGTCCCGCTCCCCGCCCTCGGGCATGACGGTGGGGTCGAGAATCTCATAGGGCGCCTTCTCCGCCGGAACAGGTTCGGGTTCGGCCTCAGGTTCCGGTTCAGGCGCAGGCTCCTGGGCGGGCTCCGATGGAGCGGTCTGGTCCGCCGGGGGCGTTTGCTCCTGGACCGGCGAGGTTCCGGATGTATCCGGTGCGTCCGGTGTGTCCGGTGTCCCGCCGCTGGCGCAGGCGGATGTGAACAGAAGCGTCAGGGCCAGCAGCAGCGCGGTGAGCTTTTTCATGTGTACAGTACCTCCTGGAGGCGGTTCATCCCGCCTTTTTCTTCCCTTAGTATACCACGCCTGCCGCCAGAAGCAAGCCAACTTTTTGTATCATATTAGTGACAAAAGGGTAACAGACTCCTATTCCTTCACTGGATCCATGTAGTAGATGCTGTTCATGGTCTCCACCATGATCCGGCCGGATTCCGGCTCCTTTTTCCAGTTCTGGACCAGGCTGGTACGGATATACCGGTTGCAGGGCTCCCCCCGGCTGTCGTAGCGGCAGTGGAACAGCACACAGCCGTCCTCCATTTTTGCATCGCCGATGCAGCCCAGGTGTGCCCGGTCGGCCGCTTCCGCTTTGGCGACGCCTTCTTTATCCGTAATATGTTTGATCTGATACATCGTTAACTCTCCTTTTCGGTTTTCTGGCTTGCTTTCTTTATTACACTCTGCGTGGCACGGTACTGTTCATCGCGGTCCGCGCAGGGCGGCGAAAAAATCGGTCAGGACTCTGCGGCACTCCTCCTCCAATATCCCGCCCACCAGAGCGGGAGTATTGGGAAAGTCCTCCATGAAAAGATTCAGCACTCCCCCGCAGGCCCCCATAGCCGTGTCGCGGGCCCCGTAATACACCCGGGGAATCCGGGCGTTCAGGATTGCCCCGGCGCACATGGGGCAGGGCTCCAGTGTGACGTACAGCGTACATTCCTCCAGCCGCCAGGAACCCAGGGCGGCGTTGGCTTCCCGGATGGCCTCGGTTTCCGCGTGGGAGAGCGCGCTCTGCTTCTCTTCCCGGCGGTTCCGGCCCCGGCCCACAATCTCCCCGCCGCGGACAATGACACAGCCTACGGGCACCTCGCCCGCCCCGGCGGCCTCCCGGGCCAGGAGAAGCGCCTGACGCATGTAAAATTCGTGCATAGAGCCTCAGTCCCTCCCTTCTCCCTGAGATCGGCGTTTAAGAATTGGCATATTTGTCCAAACTGAGCATAGATTGGTAACCAAGGAGGGATCTTCCATGAAACGTATTTCCCCCATCCGAAACCGGGGTACGGAGTCCCCGGCCCTGCTGGAATTAAAGACAAGCCTGCAGGAGACCCAGACCGCCCTCAGCCACGCCTATACCGCCTTCGATTACGCCAGCGACCCGGAGCTGACAGAGGCCTGCATCTATGAGATCCAGTCCCTCCAGGCCCGGATGAACTATCTGGTCCGGCGGATCAAGGAGTTTGAGCTGTGCGCCGCCACGGCGGTGGCAGCACAGCAGCCGGGGAGGGCGCGATGGATATAATGGCGGTTATTTTCCTGGTCCTGGGAGGACTGGCCGCAGCGGCCCTGGGTGCCAGGGCCGCTGCGGCGCGGGAGGGCTTCCTTCCGGCGGCGGTCAACGGCCTGCTGGGCCTGGCGGCCCTGCTGGCGGTGAACCTCACCACCAGATACACCGGCCTGCATCTGGGATTCAACCTATTCAACGGATTGACCGCCGGTATACTGGGGGTGCCTGGCGTGGTGCTTCTGCTGCTGGTGCAGTGGGTGATTACATAGGCAGCCGCCAAAGGCGGCTGCCGGACCAGTCAGAACCGCAGCCGTCCGTTGATCCTCTGCATCCGGGGCACGTCCACCTTGCAGGACTTCCGGTCAAAGGTCAGGATGCCGTTGACCTCGTCCTCCACGTCGCTCAGCTGGGTGTACACCGCAGCGGACAGAGCCTGCTTTTCCAGACAGGGGATGATCTCCTTCTCGTACAGCCGGGCCAGTGCGTCCATATACTCCCCGGCGGACTGGTACATCCGGTAGCCGAAGGGCTTGTCCCCGGCGGTATGTCCCGGCACCGGCAGGCTGTAGCCCCCGAACTCGGTGAGGGCCAGGATACGGCTCCTGTCGTGCTTCAGCCGCACGGGCCTGAAGTACACGTGGCGGCTCTTGAAGTCCCCGCCGCCCTGATCGTGCCAGCCGGAGGCGTGGTCCACCAGGCGGGTGGGGTCCTGCTCCCAGAGCATCTGGGTGGCCAGCAGGCTGTCGAACTGTCCCCAGCCCTCGTTGAAGGGCACCCAGACGGCCAGAGAGACGGTGTTCCGGAGCAGCTCCACCGTGTCGTGGAGGTCCCGGACGAACTGCTCCCGGCCGGCCTCCTCCTCCCGTCCGAAGCGGCTGTAGCGGCTGTCGTTGAGATGGATGCCCAGGAAGGGGGCAACCTGGATGACCAGAGGGTCCAGGCGGCTTCCGCCGCTGACCAGGTCCTGCCATACCAGCATTCCCAGCCGGTCGCAGTGGTAGTACCACCGCAGGGGCTCCACCTTGATGTGCTTGCGGAGCATGTTGAACCCGCATTCTTTCATCTTCCGGATGTCGTAGATCATGGCCTCGTCGGAGGGCGGGGTGTAGAGCCCGTCGCTCCAATACCCCTGGTCCAGCACGCCGGACATGAAGATGGGCCGGTCGTTGAGGGCCAGGACCTTTTTGCCGTTCACGGTGGTCACGCCGAATTTCCGCATCCCGAAGTAGCTCTCCACCTTGTCCCCGCCCTTCAGGGTGACGGTCACATCATAGAGGAAGGGGTCCTCCGGGGTCCAGGGGCGGAGGTTTTCGTCGGTGATGGGGAACTCCTCGTATTCCCGGGAGGCGTCGTACCAGTCCTCGGCGATGACCACGCCGTCCTTGCGCACCACCACGTTGGCCCCCTCCGGGTCCTTGGCCTGGAGGACCAAGCGCACCCGCTTGTGATCCAGATCCGGGATAATGGTCAGCTTCTCCACATAGTTCTCCGGCACCGACTCCAGCCACACCGTCTGCCAGATGCCGCTCTGGGGGGTGTACCAGATGCCGCCGGGACGGAAGCTCTGCTTGCCGTAGGCGTGGCGGGACCGGGAGGTGGCGTCGGTGACGGCCACCGTCAGGGTGTTCTCCACCTCCGTGAGAGCGTCTGTGATATCACAGGTGAAGGGCAGATAGCCTCCCTCGTGGCTCCCCGCGAGCCGGCCGTTGACAAAGACCTGGCAGGACTGGTCCACCGCCCCGAAATGGAGCAGCACCCGGTCCTTCCGGAAGCCCTCCGGCAGGGTGAAGGTCCGGCGGTACCACAGCCTGTCCTCCGGCATTACTTTCTTCATCACGCCGGACAGGAAGCTCTCCGGGGAGAAGGGGACGATAATCTCGCCGTCATAGGAGTCAGGCTCCTTCTCCTTCCCGTTCCGGATGGCGTACTGCCAGCGGCCGTTGAGGTTAAGATAGCTGTCCCGGCGCAGCTGGGGACGGGGGTACTCCGGCAGGGGATGCTCCCGGTCCAGATTTTCCCCCCAGGTGGTCAGCATGGGCCGCAGGGACCGGAGGGTCCTGGAGGGCTCCTTCCGCCGCAGCAGGGCCAGAGGGATGGCGATCAGCAGCAGCACCAGTGCGGCGGCGATGAAGATTTCCGGCGTGGGGACTTCCTTCACCACGCCCAGCTCCTCATAGGTCTCCCCGCCGTGCTGGATCACCGCCGCGCCGATATAAGGGCCTGTCACCATGGGCAGCAGCACCTGGAAAAGGATGCGGATGCCCTGGAACTGTCCCGCCTTATGGGCGGGGGTGTGGTCCCGGATGAGTCCCTGCAGGCAGGCGGAGAGGACCATGCTGGCTCCCAGCATCACCGTGCCCGCCAGAATAACGGGGACCATACCCCGGACGAAGAACATGGCGATGAGCCCGGCGAAGGCCGTAACGGCGGCGGGGACCGCCACATGGAGCTTTCCGTGCCGGTCGATTACCCGCCCAAAAGCCACGCTGGCCACGCTGGCGGCGGTAAGCACCACGCCCAGAATCACGGCGTAGCTGTCCACCCCAAGGAAGCGCTGGATATAGAGGATGAGGTAGGGCATATACACCTGCTGGCTGGCGGCGTACACCGCCAGGGCCAGCAGGGCCAGATACAGGGAGGGATTGGCCCAGACGACCCCTGGGCGCAGGCCGTAGAGGATGTTCCCCACGTAGTTGCCCTCCGCCCGGCGGAGGTTCTCCGGCTCCTGAATGAGCAAATGGCCCAAGCCGCCTCCCAGCAGGGTCAGTCCGCCCACCACAAGGAAGAAGATCCCCCACTTCCCCTGGGTGGTCAGGCCGTCCAGGGCACCGAAGACCACCAGCATGGCCACCAGCGGCATGACGGCCAGCACCGCCTCCACCCGGCCCCGGTTCCCGTCGTCGGTGACGTCGGTGACCCAGGCGTTGAAAGCCGCGTCGTTGGCGCTGCTGCCAAAGAAGGTCATCACGCAGTCCAGAACGATCACCAGCACCGCCGCCGTCTGGACGGCCTTTGCCGGACCCAGCAGGCGCTCCAGCCCACTCACCCGCACCAGGGCGAAAGCCATGACGCTCAGGCCCCACAGCAGATAGCCCGTGACGATGATGGGCTTGCGCATCCCCAGTTTGTCCGACAGCGCGCCCACCGTCAGGGTGGTCACCGCCGCCACCACGGCGCTGGCCGCCACCATGGCGGCGATCATGCCCGCGTCCCCGGTAATGGTGTTGTAGAGGAACACATTGAAATACATGTTCTCCACCACCCAGGCGATCTGGCCGATGAGTCCGAAGCTCAGCAGTGCTGCCCAGACCCGCACGCCCAGGGCGCGCTTTTCCTTCTTCCGTCCCATTGCCTGAACCTCCTCGTCTTTGAAAAAACACCGCAGCAGCCGGCCCAAATTCCAGCTCTGGCGTCCGCCGGCGGCGGACAGTGCGGCACCACGGCGCGCCTCCGGCCCGGCAAAAACGCCTCGGAGGCACAAACCACAATATGTTGTATTATACAACCCCGGGGGCTATCCCGCAAGTAGTGTTTAGCGGAAAATTGGAAGAAAAGAAAATTTTCGTTTCTCGACAAATTCCGGCAAACTTCACCCCCTTGATTCGCTATACTATGCGACAGAGAGCGACAGCCAACGCCTCGATTCTCCAACGTCTGCCTTCCTTCGCCGGACGGGAGCTGTCTCTCTCCTTACATAAAAATCCGCCTGCTGAACGGCGGGACTATTTATCCATATGGAGGAGCAGCTTAATCATGGATTATCAAAAAGAGTATGCAAGCCTTGTAGGTCAGATTGACCGGGCCATCTCCATCTTAGAGAACTACGCGCCCGGCGACCCCATCGTCCAGAGGGCCGGAGACCTGCTGCTGTCTGCCCTGCGGGATGCAGAGGAACACTATTTGCAGGAATAATTTGCCCTCAATGAGAGAAGGAGGAGACCGCGGCACGGTCTCCTCCTTATTTTTCTATTCATCAACCGCCGCGATATACAGCTGAACCGCCCGGTAGTCCCCTGTAAGCGGGGGCAGCGGATATCCTGCGTGCATCAGCGCGCCGCCGTCCCAGCAGTCCCCGCCGTTCACCCGATAGCGCGCTGCGGGGTCCAGGCCCTTCAGCTTCAGCACCCGGAAGGGCTGCGCGGCCCGGGTGCTTCCGGCTACCACGGACACCAGCGCCTCCCGCCGGTCGGGGGAAACCGGCTCCCAGGCGGTGTAAGGCCCGTCCCGGAAGGGGTCTGTAAGGCGGTA
>JAAZZJ010000065.1:9429-9716 GCA_014237695.1 Oscillospiraceae bacterium
TAGTCTCCCTGATGGAGCAGCTTCCAGCGCTTCTTGTAGGTCTCGATCTGCCGGCGGATGCCCTCCTTCTCCTCCGGCGTGCATTTACTCAGGTCCAGCTCGTACCCGAAGGCCCCGCTCATGGCCGTGATTCCCCGGGTCTCCAGGGGGGTGATCCGCCCGTTCTGCTCGTTGGGTATGGCGGAGACGTGAGCCCCCATGGTACACACCGGGTAGCAGAAGGAGGTCCCGTACTGGATGCGCAGCCGGTCTATGGCGTCGGTGTTGTCGCTGCACCAAATCTGGGG
>JAAZZJ010000066.1 GCA_014237695.1 Oscillospiraceae bacterium
TCAACGTCCATCCCTTCGGCAACGAGGCCTGCCTGGTGGAGACCACCGGTCAGAAGATTCTGGATGCCCTGGAGTTCAGCGCCAGCAAATACCCCGATGAGAACGGCGGCTTCCTCCAGGTTTCCGGCCTGACCTATACCATCAATGCCGGGACGCCCTCCTCTGTCACCACCAATGACGAGAATGAGTTTACCGGCGTGACCGGCGACTACCGTGTCACCGACGTCATGGTCGGCGAGGAGCCTCTGGATGTGAACAAGACCTACACTCTGGCTTCCCACAACTACATGCTCAAGAGCGGCGGCGACGGCTTTGTGATGTTCAAGACCGACAAGCTGCTCAAGGACAGCGTGATGATCGACAACGCCGTCCTCATCAACTACATCGTTGACGAGCTGGGCGGTAATGTCACCGCTGAGCAGTACGGCGAGCCCGCCGGCCGCATAAAGATCGTGGCGGCTCCCGCTGTCGAGCAGCCCGAAGAGCCCGTCCCCGAGGAGAAGCCTGAGGAACCCGCTCCCACCGAGCCCGCTCCTGAGGAGAAGCCCGAGGAGCCCGCTCCCGCCGAAAAGCCTGCCGAGCCCGCACCCGAAGAGAAACCCGCTGGTTCCGCCAATACCTATGAGGTCGTCAAGGGTGACTCCCTGTGGAAGATTGCCCAGAACTTCTATGGCAGCGGCGCCGAATGGACGGTTATCTATGAGGCCAACAAGGACACCGTGAAGAACCCCGACCAGATTTGGGTCGGTCAGCTCCTGGTGATCCCCGCCAACTAAACGTTCGTCTTTTGACGACAACCCCCTAAGCAATAGAATAGAGGGGCTGCAAATTGCAGCCCCTCTATTCTGTTTTTTTCCCCTTAATGCCCGTGGGGAAGCTGCTCCAGCTTCTCCCGTTCCTTTCCCAGGTCCGCACGCAGCAGATCCGCCAAAGCCAATCCCAGTGGGATTTCCGCAAACCAGATAGCCCGTCCAAGAAATTGGCCGCATAAGAATGCAGAGACTGCGCCGCCTGCGACAAATGCCCCCAGCATTCCAAGATGCGCTCCCAGCCTTCGGGCCTGGTCCCCTCCCCTGCCTGCCAGCAGTTCGTACAGGGATACGCCCACCTGCCGGATATGGTTCGTGCAAAAGGTGGTGGCCATCGGAATACCTTGCGCCTGTCGGAAGGTGTTGTACTGCATGGAACACATAAAGTTAATCAGCACCTGCGTGATCTGGACCGGCGCAGTTTCCGGCAAAGCGCCCAGAAGCAGCACTCCCAGCATCTCGAACAGCACCAATGCCGTCTCCCACCGGATCAGATGGAGCTTCCCTATTCTGTTCCCGGCGGCCTCGGACACAAAAGCGCCCAGACAGTAGGCTGTGATGGGAATCAGAAAGCAGCTCGCACGGACCCACTCTCCCCTGCCCAGCGCCATCGCCAGCAGAACAAAGTTCCCTGTCTGCGCGTTACAGAACACGCCGCCCCGGATGGTATAAGTGAACGCGCCGAAATACCCGCCTGTCAGCATCATTAAGGCAAATACCGGCCATCTTTCACACACCAGATAGCCGCCGGCGCCTGCGGATTCAGATTTCATACTGCCATTTTCCGCTCCCGTCTCTTACCGGGGCTGTGCCTCCTTTGTCCGCATAATGCACCGGTCCATGCTGCACTCCTTGGTATATCCATCGTCCACGTACTGCCGGTAGGATGTCCCCGTTCCCAGCAGCTCCACATCCATGAGATCCAGCTCCGCCGTATTCGCGGCTGCCCTGCCGACGGGGACCAGCCTTCCCTGCCGGATGTAGAACACAACCTGGCTGAGGGGTACCATAACTGTTCGCTCTCCAGCGCCCACCTCCATACAGGTGAAACTTTTGCCGTCATAGCGAACCTCCGTCATCCTCTCCGGCAGATAAACGATGCGCCCCTTGGCACCCTTCTCCAGGACCGGTGCGATCATGATGCTCTCGCCTACCAGCAGCTGATCCTCGATGGACCGTGCCTTCCCATCCTCCGGGAAGTCGAAAGCCAGAGGCCGGATCAGCATATCCCGCTCCAGCGCGGCTTTCATGAATTCGGAGTACAGATACGGCAGCAGCCGGTAGCGCAGGGTGATGACAGCCTTGAAATCCTCCGGGCCTCGGAACCGGTAACATTCCTGATTCTTTGTAAAAAGGGCCGTGTGATTACGCATCAGCGGCGTAAAAACAGACACCGCCAGCCACCGCAGCAGCAGCTCCCTGGTACAGTTTCCGCCAAATCCTCCGGTGTCCGCGCCGCTGAACAAAAAGCCGCACATGTGGAGGCTGGGCATATGGTACACATTCTGCCGCAGCATCTCCCAGGTGGAGGCGTTATCCCCCGTCCAGATGCCGCCATAGCGGTGCGCACCGATGTAGGACGCCCGGGAGAACAGCAGATACCGCCTGTCCAGCAGCCGGTCCAGCCCCTCGCCGGAAGCACGTGTCATCATGGCGCCAAAGAGGTTGTGGACCTCATAGTTGCTCTTCTCCCTTCCGTCGTCCAGCCGGTGAAAGAAGTCCTTGAAGTCCGCCACGTGCCGCTCCGGTTGGTCCGGATCGCCGTGTTCCAGATCAGGCTTCGTTCCCTTGGCCCGATACTCCGAGGAGAAGATTGCGGGCTCATTCATGTCGTTCCAAAAGCCCTCCAGCCCCCTGTCGGTGTAAAACCGATACTGATCCCCGAACCAATGCCGGACCTCCTCCCGCAGGAAATCCGGGAAATGGGTCATCCCCGGCCACACCTCCGCCCGGTAATAGGTTCCCTCGTGGTTCAGACAGAAGTACCCCTTTTCCGCGCCCTCGTCATAGACCGGATTGCCCGGCTCAATTTTGACGCCCGCGTCTACAATGGGAACCAGATGAAGCCCTTGCTCCCTCAGCCGGGCGGCGTACCCCGCCATGTCCGGGAAGCGCCGTTTGTTGACTGTGAAGTCAATATACCGGTCCATGTAGTCGATATCCATGCAGATATAGTCCAGCGGAATCCCCAGCGCCTGATACCGGGACGCAACCCTGGTGATATCCCGCTCCGTTCGATACCCCCACCGGCTCTGCCCGTATCCGAAAGCCCACAGCGGCGGAAGAAAGCTCTGCCCGATGGCCCCCAGAAACTCCCGGACCACCCCGTAGGCGCTGTCCCCTTCCACGATATACAACCGCAGATCGGCGGACGCACAGATCACGGAAAGCACGCCGCTCCCCTTGGAATCCATATCAAAGGTCACCTTGGCGGGGGTATCGAAGAACGCACCAAAGGTCTCCTCCCCATCTACCACAAAGAAGTTGTGGGCTCCGTACATGGAGGGCATATCGTCCCTGTGGTTGGGATCATCGTAATTGAAGCTGATATACCGGAAGCCCCGCTTGTTGATCCCCCGCATGGTTTCCCCCAGGCCATAGATCACGTCGTCCTCCCCCAGCATACAGCTGAAAATCTGAGGAGATCCCTTCTTCCTGGCAAACCTCCGGAGCGCCTCATGACCGCTGACAGGGATATCCTGGACCACCGCGAAGGTCTCCACCGGCGTCCCATAGGTAAACTGCGTTATCATCGCTCGATTCCTCCCTCTTCTATTGTATCACCACGTTCTCCTTGCCCAGCACATCCGTCAGCTCCTCCACCAGGGATTTTCCCAGCAGGCACTGGGTTCCCGCGCGTTTGCCGGAGTCCGTGAAGAAGATCCGCGCCGGCGTACTGCCGGGGAACATGGCAAAAACCCGGTTGATATGCGCCATCACCGGCGCACCGGCGCTGGGAAGGCGCAGCCACAGCGTTTTCCCCTCCAGGACCTGCACGCCGGCGGAGGCTTTGGCGGCTGCGGCCGTCTCTGGAGGGGCCTCTCCCCCACTCCGGAGAGCGTACACCTCATCACACATCATCTGGGGCGGCTTCTCGTCCCGGACGGACAGCTTGCCGCGGACCAGCACCGCGCTGTCCGGACTGAGCAGCCGCCCGAACCGCTCCAGTGTCTTGGAGAAGCACAGCATCTCTATGGACCCTGTGTCGTCCTCAATGGTAGCATAGGCCATCAAGCTGCCGCTGCGGGTCGTACGGGTGCGGTAGGCGGTGACGATCCCCGCCAGAGAGACGGTCTGCCCATCCTGGTATACCACCGGCCCTCCCTCCTGGGAAAAGTCCTCGTTGACAGAACCGATATGGACCGCTCCCGCCTTCCGCACCATATTCCGAAAGGCGTTCATAGGATGCCCGGAGAGATAGAGCCCTGTGACCTCTCTCTCCTGGCGCATCCGCTCATCCAGATCATATTCCGGAATGTCCGGCAGCTGCAGCGCGGCGGGACTGCGGGCAGCTGCAGCGCTGGACATTCCGAAAAAGTCCATCTGCCCCTCCAGATTTTGCCTGCGGCTTCCGGCAATGGAGTCCAGCAGCTTATCGCTGATGGAAGCCAGCTGACTGCGGTAGGCTCCGAAGCTGTCGAAGGCCCCCGCCCGGATCAGGTTCTCCACTGCCCGCTTGTTCATATCTCCGCCGTACATCCGCTGGCAGAAGTCCTGGAAGCCGGTGAAAGGTCCTCCGGCCTTCCGCTCCTTCACCACCCCCTGAATGAAGCCTCTCCCGATGTTCTTGATGGCAACCAGTCCGAACCGGATGCCCTCCTCCTCCACCGTAAAGCGGTCATAGGAGCGGTTCACATCCGGGGGCAGCAGGGCAATGCCCATATCCCGGCATTCGTTGATATATTCCGCCACCTTTTCCGACCAGTCCAGCACGGAGGTCAGCAGCGCCGCCATGTACTCCTTGGGGTAATGCAGCTTGAACCATGCCGTCTGATAAGCCACTACCGCGTAACAGACCGCGTGGGCTTTGTTGAAAGCGTAGTTGGCAAAGTCATAAATCTCATTGTAAATTGCCTGGGCGATATCCTCCGGGATTCCGTTGGCTACGCATCCGGCGATATGCCGTTCCTGGTCTCCGTGGAGGAACGCCTGCTGCTCCTTGGCGATGTCCTTGGCCTTCTTCTTGCTCATGGCCCGGCGCACCATATCCGCCTGCCCCAGAGAGTAGCCCGCCAGCTGCTGAAAAATCTGCATGACCTGCTCCTGGTAAACAATACATCCGTACGTAATGGACAGAATGGGCTTCAGCGCCGGGTGCTTGTACGTCACCAGCTTCGGGTCGTGTTTGCAGGCGATAAACCGCGGAATCGATTCCATGGGTCCCGGCCGGTAGAGGGCCACAATAGCCGTCAGGTCTTCAACAGACTGCGGCTTCAGGCCCACGCATACCCCGGTCATACCAGCGGATTCCATTTGAAACACACCGCTGGTTTTCCCCTGGGTGAGCATATCATATACCGCCTGATCGTCTTCCGGTACGTCCGCCAAGGAGAAGTCCGGCTTTTCACGGCGCACCATCTCCACCGCGTCGTCCAGCACCGTCAGGTTGCGGAGGCCCAAAAAGTCCATTTTCAGCAGGCCCAGCTCCTCCAGGGTCACCATGGTGTACTGGCAGACGATGGTTTCATCATTTTTCGCCAGAGGAACGTAGGTGTATACCGGGTCCTTGGTGATGACAACCCCGGCGGCATGGGTGGATGCGTGGCGGGGCATTCCCTCCAGCGCCTTGGCGGTGTCAATGAGCTTTTTGATCTTTTCGTCCTGGTCGTACATGTCCTTCAAGGGCTTGCTGAGCCGCAGGGCATCGTCCAAAGTGATGTGCAGTGCGCCGGGTCCGCTGGGCACCTGCTTGGCCACCACATCCACCTCGGCGTAGGGCATGTTCAGCACCCGGCCCACGTCCCGGATAGCGCCCCGGGCGGCCATAGTACCAAAGGTGACAATCTGTGCCACCCGGTCGTCGCCATACTTCCGGCGGACATAATCCACCACCTCGTCCCGGCGGGTGTCCCCGAAATCCATGTCAATATCCGGCATACTGACCCGCTCCGGGTTCAGAAAGCGCTCAAAATACAGCCCATACTTCATCGGCTCCACATCGGTGATGTCCAAGCAGTAGGACACCATGCTTCCCGCAGCGGAACCCCGCCCCGGCCCCACGGGAATTCCCGCCTGCCGGGCAAAGCGCACAAAATCCGATACAATGAGAAAGTAGTCCGTAAAGCCCATTTTCTCAATCATATTCAACTCATAGTCCAGCTGCTGGTGATACTCCGGATGCTGTCCCCTGTATTTTGCCTGAAATCCCTCCTCGCACAGTCTTCGGATGTAGCTCTGAGAGGTTTCACCCTCCGGCACCCGAAATTCCGGCAGATGGTACTTGCCGAAGGTAAATTCCAGATTGCAGAGTTGGGCGATCCGGCCGGTGTTTTCAATGGCCTCCGGATACTTTGTGAACAATTTCTCCATTTCTTCTGTGGAGCGGACATAGAAGTTCCGGGGCTCATAGCGCATCCGCTTCTCGTCCTCCACCAGCTTGCCGGTCTGGATGCACAGCAGCACATCATGGCTCTCCGCATCCTCGGGAGCCAGATAGTGACAGTCGTTGGTACACACCAGCGGGATTCCGGTCTCCTCATGGAGCCGCAGCAGGCCCTGGTTTACCACTGCTTGATTCCGGATGCCGTGGTCCTGCAATTCCAGGTAGAATCCGTCCTCCCCGAAGAGATCCCGCATCTCCAGCGCGTAGGCCTTTGCGTTCTCGTATTCCCCGTTCACCAGCCGCTTTGGAATTTCTCCCGCCAGACAGGCGGACAGGGCGATCAGTCCGCCGCAGTGCTTCCGCAGCAGCGCCATATCAATACGCGGCTTGATGTAGAACCCCTCTACAAAGCCCTTGCTGACCATGTAGCTGAGATTTTTGTACCCCTCCTCGTTCCGGCACAGCAGCACCAGATGGCGGCTCTCCGCATCCAACTCATGAACCCGGTCAAACCTGGTCCGGTCCTGGGGAGTTACGTAGACCTCACAGCCGATGATCGGCTTGATGCCCTCCGCCTTGCAGGCCCGGTAGAAATCAATGGCCCCGTACATCACGCCATGGTCAGTGATTGCCACAGCGGTCTGGCCAAGCTCCTTTACTCTTTTTGCCAGACCGTTTATTTTGCAGAAGCCGTCCAGGAGGCTGTACTCCGTATGGACGTGGAGGTGGACAAAAGACATGATGCCTCCTTCTCTGACCGCCCTTCCGGGGTGGTCACGATATTGGTTTCTCTATGCAGTCCCGAGGGCTTCCTGCCCCCTGACGTCTTCCCTGCTTCTTATGTGAATTGCAAGCAGGGAAAAATTACTTAAAACCTGTATTCACAGGCGTTGAACGCCGTCTGGCCGGTGCTTTTGCCGCCCTGCCGCGTTAAATAATCCTGAAATACGTCAAGTATTCCCGCGATTTTTTGCCTTGCAGGACGGCCCCCCTTGTCCATCCAGCATCCCTCGCCTATGAATACGGTTAATAAAGTCCTCTATCAGACGGATATCTTTTTGATCCTTTTCCCGCCCTAGCTTTTCTTTCATCATAATCATTCCCTCCAATGAAATAACCGGCAGTCCGTTCAATAAAATGACTTTATCCTCTATCCAGTTTTCAAATATCTCAATCGTTTCAGAAAAGACAATCTTTCTGCTGCCATCACGAAGGATTTCCACGGAATATCCTGTAGATTCGAGTCTATCAGCCATTTGAGAGGTGCAGCCCAGATCGATATCCCGCGTCGTATCCCTGATCCCATATAATACCATAGCCGCGCCTGACGTTACCCAATATTCATCGATACCAAACGCAGCTTCTTTCAGTAAACAGACGATTTCCTCTTTATCCAGCATGAAATCCCTCCCCGCATACAGCAAGCTGTGATATTGCGCCTGTCCCACAAAAGGCAACTCCGGTTGCTGTTCCGAAACAAATGTTTCACGTGAAACATTTTCAGACAGTGAGTGCATCTCCGCAGGCAAAGTAGTACATTCTCTTCACCCGCTCCGCCAGATATTTGAACGCCGCCTCACCAGTGCAGTGGCAGGTGTAAAAATCCATATCATATCCAGCAAGCTCCCCGGCGATCCCTGCCAGGATATCCTCCGGTACGGTCTTTTTTGTTGCCGGAATGCTGAGGTGATATCCTCCAATGCAGATTTTGGGATCATACTGCTTTGCCTGCTCCAGAATATTCACCACACCGCAGTGCCCACACCCCATGACCAGCACGTTCCTCTCTCCGAAGATCATTAGGTCCTGCTCATGAGCAAACCCGTCCTTACCCGCCTCGTCGTACAGCGTATCATTGGCTGTGGAGTGAAACCGTGAAGTGTCCGCCACCGTAAACAGCAGCAGCTCCTCATCAATGCAAAATTCTCCGTCCACCAGCACCATCTGCGGATGGTCCATCAGTTTCCTGTCCAAGCCAATAGGGACCTTGACAATTCCCAGCGACTTGGTAAAGTGCTTCTCAAAGGCCCGGCGCTGAATAAAGATCCTCGCCGTATGGTTGATTTTCAAAAAGGCCGCCAAAGCTCCGCCGTGATCAAAGTGGCCGTGGGAAATGACGACCGTGTCCACCTGGCTCAAATCGATGCCCCGTTTTTCCGCGTTCTTCAGCAGCGTATGGTCCGGCCCCAGATCAAAGAGGAGTTTGTGCCGCTCCGTTTCAATGTATAATGACAGGCCGTGGACCGGCGTCAGATCACAGCTGGATTTATTTTCTACCAGCGCGGTAATTTTCATGATGCTGTTCTCCTTTCAGGCTCTGCTCAGCTCCACCAGCTTTCGCAGCCGGTGGTTCAGGCAGCTTTTGGTGATGGGCGGCTCGAACTCCTCTGCCAGCTGGTTGAGCGTCAGTTCCGGGTAGGTCTCCCGAAGAACGATGGTTTCCTTCAGCGCGGCGCTCAGGGATTCCACCCGGTCCAGGGCGTACAGCCGCCGGATGGCCTCCAGCTGCTCCTGGGCGGCGTTGACCGCCTTGTCCAGATTGGCGGCCTCACAGTTCACCTGGCGGTTGACATCGTTGCGCAGCTCCTTTTCCGCCCTGGCAGTTGACAGCTCTCCGGCGGAATCCGGCGCACCTATGAAGGCGAGCAGCTCCGCAATTTGTTCGCCGCTTTTGAAGTAGGTTACCTGGCTGCCGTTTCTGGCGGTCTGCCCGGGCTGGCGGCCCATGTCGGTAAGCAGAGCCAGCAGTTCGCGGCTGGCCTGGGTGTGGCTGGTCACCAGCTCCAGATGGTAGCGCTTGCTGGGCTCTGTTACACTCCCCCCCGCCAGAAAGGCGCCCCGAAGGAAAGCCGCCCGGCAGCACTCTTCTTCCAGCAGGCCGAAATTGATGTGCAGCACCGGGCTTTGCCGGGAATCAAAGCCGAAAGCGTCAATCACCTGATGGATCTTTTTTGCATCGGTGAGCTGGAAAATGTACTTCCGATCCCCCTCTCCCGGCAGCCGGTCAAACCTCAGGCCGAAGGCCCGGTCCAGCAGGACGGGAAGCCGGTTGGCAAAGCTCCCGCTCTCTGTAATGATACGTACCTCCCGGGAGGTGAAGGTGTTGCCATAGAGCAGCACGCCGTAGGCTTCCGCCCTGGTACAGCAGAGCCGGTCCATCCCTGACTGGCACAATTCGGTTTTCACTTCGCTGGAAAAGGACATAGATACGTCTCCCCCGCAGGAAAAGTTTTTTCTTATAGCAAGCTTCAGAATTCATGACAAAAAAGGAGGGGAGGACAAAGGGCGCAGG
>JAAZZJ010000067.1 GCA_014237695.1 Oscillospiraceae bacterium
GCAGCTACTTCGCCTATGCTTCCAAGTCCATTGACTTTGCCGCCACCGGCGGCGTCGCGGCCCTGGTGCTGATTGGCGGCTATGTGGTCATCCAGAGCATATTCCGTCTCTCCGTCCAGGATAAGATCCAGAGCTATGGGCAGCTGCGCACCATCGGGGCGACATCCAAACAGATCCGGCGCATTGTCAAAAAGGAGAGCCGCCGGCTGGGCGGCGTTGGGATTTCCCTGGGCGCGCTGCTGGGCGTTCTCAGCGGCCTGCTTCTGTTCCCCAAGGGGTTCCACGGGGCCTACTATGGGTTGTCTGTGCTCCTGACCGTCCTGGTCTGCTGGTTCATGGTGTCTGTCTCCGTCCGCAGGCCGGTGAAAATAGCCACCGGTATTTCGCCGCTGGAGGCGGTACGCTTTTCCGCCGGACAGGAACGAATCCGCAGCCGGAAGAAACGCATCAGGCTCAACCCTGTGTCCATGGGTCTTGCGAACTTCCGGCGGGACCGGAAAAAGGCGGTGAGCATCGCGGCCTCGCTCAGCCTGGGCGGTATCCTGCTTTTGATTGTGTCCTCCGTGGTTCTGACCCGCTCGCCGGAGCAGGCCGCAAGGTTATTCTTCCCGGATGGGGACTATAAAATCTACCTGTCCTCGGAGCAGCCGGAGGAGGAGATCATGGCCGCGGGCAATCCGCTGAACGACGGGCTGCGGCAGGAAATTTTATCGGTAGACGGCGTGACGGATGTGCTGGTCACCCGCCAGGCTCTGCACGCAAAATTTGGGTCCTCCGCAAGCACCGAGGCCGGTATGTGCGATGCTCTGACGGACGCAAACCGCCCGGATGTGGAGGCCGCGCTGGTATCCGGCGCTATGCCGACGGACGCCCACAGCATTCTTCTGAGTACAAGCTACCAGAAGCATCACGAGGAGATGAATGTCGGGGCTGTCATGGAGCTGTCTCTGGGTCAGAAAACCGTGACCGTCACCATATCCGGCCTGCTGGATCCATTGAGGATGACAAATGGGCACGGTGCGCTTGCCCTGGATTCGGTGGCTCTGTTTGCGCCGGAGGAGCTGTTTCGGGAACTTCATCCCGAGATCGAGAACTTTGATTATTCCTGGAGCATTGTCAGTGACCCGAAAAAAGCGGAGCGTGTAGAAGCTGGCCTGCAAGAAATTCTGTCCGGTCACAGCAATCTCGGGCTGGATACCATTGGGGTCCACATCGAGTATGAGAAAATGCAGAGCGGCCTGATTTTCGGCGGACTGCGGGCGCTCTCCTGGCTGATCTTCCTCTTTGGTGTCGTCAATCTGATCAACACGACCCTCTCCAACCAGATGTCCCGGAAGCGGGAGAACAGCATCCTGCGCTCCGTCGGCTTGACCGGAAAGCAGCTGTGCCGGATGAACATTTGCGAAGGGCTCTGCTATGCGGCCTTTGCCGCCCTGGCTGTTCTGCTGATCGGACTTCCGATTGCGGTGGTGGTGTGCCGGGAGGTCAGCCGACGATCCTTTGCCGGTGAGATCGTGCCCTATCAATTTCCGATACTGGAAATGGGCCTGTTTCTCCTGGTGCTGTTCGGTTTGGAATTTCTTCTGTCAGCCTGGACGGCCAGCAGACAGAGAAAGCAATCCTTGGTTGAGCAGATGCGGGCAGTGGAATAGTATTTCCGCAGAACATTTCATGACATCCAGGGAGCATTTCATTACAAGAGCCTTGAAATGGTGTCCTTTGCTCTATAGACTGATAAAAGCAAAGAACTTTTTTGCAAAATTAGCCATAGAAAGGGGATGCAAACATGAACGTGCAGATGATGGAAGGGCTTCTGGGCGCCAGCTCCAATATCAAGTTGTCGGGTACGCCTATGAGCGTGTACCGGCAGGCCAGCGCCGAGGGCGACACGGAGAAGATGAAGCGGGCGCTGGGTTACACCGGCGAGTGTACTGAGAAAGCGGTCAAGTACCAGGAGAAGCTGGACAAGGGCATGAAGGCCGAGGCGGAGGCTGAAAAGGAAAAAGCGAAGCTGGAGCAGGAGGCCGCCATCGAGAAGCGCCGGGAGGAGCGCAAGCGAGCTGAGGAGGGCGCAGAACCGGGCCGCCCCCAGGGAACCGATTTGGTTCAGATCAGCGATGCGGCGAAAGCGGCGCTGAATAACAACAAGCCTGCCGAGACGGCGGAGCCTATTGACAGTGAGCCGGTTACCTATACGCCGGCCGGCGAAATTGCCGCCGCTCCGGTGGAAGCCGAACCGACAGTTTCATTTACCGCGTAAAATTTCAAGGAGGAATGACGTATGATGCCGATTTCTGGTGTGAACACCGGCGCAGTCCAGCCTTTGACAACGGCTGAAAAGGTGCTGGGAGCGTCCAAGGTTCAGAAGCCCGAGGAGGAGGATCAGAGCCGCCAGCTGAAGCCCGTGATGGATGAATACATTCCGGAGGAGCCCCAGGAGCCGTCCGGCCGCTACTGGATGGGCAAGGACGAGGACGGTCAGCCCAAAATCTATTTTGACGACCCGGAGCGGGCGGCAGACGGGCCCAAGCAGCCGGAGGACGCCCCCGAGGCGGAGGAGCCCAAACAGGCAGGCCAGGGTGCGAAGGGTCCGGAGGGGAAAAAGGATAAGGACGAGACCTGGGAGTGCAATACCGATAAGGTGGACCGGGAGATCGAAAAACTGAAAAAGCAGCAGCAGGAGCTGGAGCAGCGGCTCAATTCCGAGACCGACGAGGCCAAAATCAAGGATCTGGAGCATCAGCTGGCCCAGGTGGAGCAGGAGCTGAAGCAGAAGGACAGCGATACCTACCGGAAGCAGAACGCTACATACACACAGCTCTCTTAATTTCTGGAAAGCGGCGGTTTCCGCCGCTTTTCTCCATCCCGTAGGAAAATTTAAGAAATTCCATAGGAAAAACGCAGGAAAAAGAAAAACAATTTTGATATAATGTCAGTGAAATCTTGGCCTGGAGGCAAGGGGAAAATGAGTAAGCAAAAATGGATCAATCTGGTGTCGGTATATTCCATTATTTATACCGTGATTACGCTGCTGAACAGCCTGTTGTATCTCTGTAACGGCATTTACGAGGACCCCAGCGGCAACTGGCACGAACTGGACAGGGCCATTATCCTGCTGATCGGCGTTGCGGCGTTTGAGCTGTGTACCAGTCTGCCCATCAAGCCGTTGATTTTGCGGTATGTGGTCGCATACATCCCATCCCAGCTGCTGGCGTTCGCCTATGTATGGTTTACCAGTTTGCGGGAGCCATTGGCAAAAACGGCGTATCAGGATATTTGGATCAACTTTACGGGCCTGTTTATCGTGCTGAGTGCTGCCAACACCATTGTTGGCATTTGCAAGAAAAAAAGGGAGCGGAAGTAACGTGACAAACGCTGTGAACAACCTCACTCACATCCTGGTAGTTGACGATGAAAAGGAACTGGCCGACGTGCTGGAGCTTTATCTCACAAATGACGGCTACACGGTCCACAAGTGCTATACCGGCGCGGAGGCCCTGGACTGTATTGCACACACAGACCTGGATCTGGCACTTCTGGACGTGATGCTCCCTGATGCGGACGGCTTTCAGCTCTGCAAGAAGATTCGGGAGAAGTCCTACTGCCCCATCATCATGCTCACAGCCAGGGGGGCGGATGGGGACAAAATCATGGGTCTGACCATCGGGGCCGACGACTACATCACAAAGCCCTTCAATCCCCTGGAGGTGGTTGCCAGGGTCAAGACTCAGCTGCGGCGGTACAGGCTCTATAACGGCTCCGCGCCAAAGCAGGAGGAACCGGCCCATGAATACAACATTCGGGGTCTGACGCTCAACCGGGACAGCCACAAGTGCTTTCTGTTTGGGAGGGAAGTGCAGCTGACTCCCCTGGAGTTCTCCATCCTCTGGTATCTCTGCGAGCGGCAGGGGATTGTCGTCCCCTCCGAGGAACTGTTTGAGGCGGTATGGGGCGAGAAATTCCTGAAAAATAACAACACCGTCATGGCCCACATCGGGCGGCTGCGGGAAAAGCTGGACGAGCCTGCCCGGAGCCCCAGGTTCATCAAAACGGTATGGGGGGTTGGCTACACCATTGAAAAGTAAGAATGATTTCGGCCAGTTTCGCAGGAAGATATTCCTCCGCACCATAGCCGTGCTGGCGGCTGCCGCCGCTGTGATCTATCTCACCTACGCCGTCCTGTTGCGGGGCCGCTTCGCCAAAGGAATGGTGGCCTTGTTTCAAAACACTCTGGGCATGGACTATGACGCCGCCCTCCGGTTCTATGAACGTACCTTCCGCAGTCACATGGACGCCATCATTCTGCTGTCTCTCCTGCTGGTGGCCTCTGCCCTGTTCTACTTTTACCTCCGCTGGCTGACCCGGTATTTTGAGGACATCAGCAAAGGAATACCATACCGCCCATGAAAAGCATAGGCAACAGTACGACCGCGCCCCGAGATCTGGTCAGTGAAGATGATGTCAAGATCACGCTGATGGCATTGTGCGAGAGCGTTGCGGCGCGGCTGCGGGAGCAAGGCTGTGTCTGCGGGATCGTGACGGTAGGGATTCGCACCAACGACTTTGTCTCCTTTGACCGTCAAGTCAAGCTGCCTGTTCCCACGGACAGCACTCTGACGGTCTGGGAAGCCGCCTTGGACATTTTTCGCCATAGCCACACTGGCGACCGGCCTGTCCGAAGCCTCTCCGTAAAAGCCAGTGGCCTTTCACCTGCGGATGAAATGACGCAGCTGTCGCTGTTCCCGGAGGAGCGGAAGGCGCAACGCCGGGCGGACATTGACCGGACGCTTGACAGGATACGAGCGAAATACGGCTATTTCAGTATTCGCAGAGCGATCACCCTGATCGATCCTGCCTTGGACCTGGATGCCAGAGGCGATCATATCATTTATCCTGTTGGCTTCCTGGGAACGCTCTGACCGCGCCGCATACTTTTTTGAGGTACCTGCAAACGCTATACCAGAGGTGATAAGAAATGCACTATCCCGATTTGAACAACCTGCTCCGCAGCGAGCCGGAGGCCAAACGCTATTTTGATACGCTTCCCGACTATGCCAGGGAACAGATCCAAACCCGCTCCGGCAGCGTCAACTCCTTTGCCAGCCTGAGGGATTACGCAGAAAACATTCTTCGCGGCGATGATTAACAAGCAAAGCGGAAACCGTTCTAAAGGCGGTTTCCGCTTTGTTTCTTACGAACCTACGATTGTTCCGCCGTCCGGATGAAGCACCTGCCCTGTCATATAGCTGGCGTCATCCGATGCCAGGAATACATAACAGGGCGATACCTCGCAGGGCTGGCCCGCCCGCATCATGGGCACCTGGCTGGTCTTGGCACCAAAGGTTTTTACTTCCTCCGCGGAGAAGGATGCAGGGATCAGCGGCGTCCAGATGGGACCGGGCGCCACGGCGTTGACCCGAATCCCCTTCTCCACCAGCGATAGCGCCAGGGAGCGTGTCAGCGCGACAATCGCGCCCTTGGTGGCACTGTAGTCAATCAGATCCTTGTTTCCCTGGTAGGCCGTCACCGATGTAGTGTTGATGATGCAGCTCCCCCGCTCCATGTGAGGCAGCGCCGCCTTTATCAGATAGAAAAATGAGAACACATTGTTCTGAAAGATAAACGCAAGCTGCTCGTTGGAAATATCCAGGATGCTTCGCCGGATAAACTGCATAGCGTGGTTGTTGACCAGAATGTCCAGCTTCCCAAAACACGCCAGCGTCTTGTCCACACAGTATTTTGCGAAAGCCGGGTCCTTCAGATCGCCCCGCAGCAGCAGACAGCGTCCGCCCATCTGCTGCACACGCTTGGCAGTCTCCTCCGCATCCCGGTCCTCATCGTAGTAAGCGATAGCAACATTTGCACCCTGCTTCACATAATCGTATGCCACCGCCCGTCCGATGCCGCTGTCCCCTCCGGTGACCAGCGCGGTCTTGCCCTCCAGCTTCCGACAGGCTTTCCCGCATTCCGATACCGGCTTCGGTTCCATCACATACTCAAAGCCCGGCTGGCGATCTTGGTGCTGGGGCGGAAATGTAATGGGCACCTCCCGGCAGTCCGTGAGATACCCGTAGCTGCTGTTATGTTCCATGGTATGACACCTCCACCCCCATCATACGGGGATGGAGCGTACCGGTTACCGGTTTTCTGAAGGTTCCACACATTCCAGCGGGGATTTATCCCACCGAAGTCCTTTGCATACCGGCTGACGCATCCCTCCATTTTTAGTTCGGTGCATAAACGCAACCGTACAGACCAGCGTTGGCTCCAGCCATACAGCCTTCTCGTTGCCGTGTCCGGCTGGAGCCGACTGGATAAACGGTGGCTCTATCATTTGCGGCTGCGCTCTGATCGCTGCGAATGTTTCACCGCCGACTCCCAGCGTTACATGACCCTTATACACCAACTTCTGCGCCCTGTACTGCCCCAGAACGATGCTGATCAGATGTTCCCCTTTGTCGATATACCCGCAGACAACAAAATCATCGTCCATCAGATGCTTCATCTTCAGCCAGGCTTTTGTCCGTTTCCCTTGAAAATACAGGCTGTCTTTCCTCTTTGCAACGATCCCCTCCAAGCCCTGCACCTGGGTGAGTTGAAAAAGTTCCATCGCCTGATCTGCGCCATATACGCGGGAAACTGCCAGACGGTCCGAGTCAGTGACAGCCCGCCGCAGATATTCCCGGCGCTCCGCCAGAGGGCACATCGTAAGGTCCCGACCATCATAATAGAGACAGTCAAATGCAATGAAGACTGCGGGATGCTGCTTTGCTTCCAGCTCTATTTTATACTTATCTGACAGCAGGCTCCGATGCTGAATAACAGAAAAATCCGGCTTGCCATCCACGATGCACACCAGTTCCCCGTCCAAAATACATCTTGCGGCTACTTGGCGGTGGATGTTGGAAAGCTCGGGAATCTTCGGCAACATCCGCACATTGCGTTTGTTGCGCAGTTCTGTGCTATTCCCCGGATCGAGGAACGCCACACAGCGTTCCCCATCCCATTTGATCTCATAGAAATATGCTTCATCCGCAAAAAAATCGACGTTCTCAGCAATCAGCATGGGAGAAATCGGGGTGTCAAATAAGTCCCTCACTGCTTTGACACCTTACGCCTGGGCCGCTGCCGCGCACTTGGCGCTCCCTTTGCTTTGGCTTGCTCCAGCATCTGCTGGAGGGCGTCCATCATATTGATGACGCTGACCTGCTGCTCTGTGGGAGTTTGCGTGATTTCTTGATTATTTGCTTTGGCTTGAATAATCTCCCACAGCCGGTCACGGTATTCATCGTGGTATTTCGACGGTTCAAAGGATTCCTTCATCCCGGAAATGAGCGTTTTACCCATAGACAACTCTTGCTTTGAGATTTCCGGCTTGGCTGGTTCCTTCGGCATAGCCTTTACTTCGTCATGGAAGAAAAGAGTTTCCGTCAGAATTCCGGTATCTGTTGGGATCAGGGCCATCAGGTGTTCCGATTGGCCGATCACGCCTTTGGCGATGGCTACCGCGTGTTCCTCCAGCATACAGCGGCGCAGCAGCTCATATGCCTTGTCGCCTCCAGCCTCCGGAACGGTATGGTAGGTTTTGTCAAAGTAAATAGGGCGGTGTGTATCGTCCGCTCCCTTTCTGCCTTTGCCTTTTCAAAATCATCATCAGTGAGCGTGACATACCGTCCCGGCTCGATTTCAAAGCCTTTTATAATCCCGTCTCCCGAAACCTCCTTTCCACAGCTTGCGCAGACCTTTTTATATTTCACCCGTGAGCCGTCCTCCCGGCATAGCTGATGGAAACGGATGTCGTTGTCTTGGGTGGCTGTGTGCAGTGAGATGGGTACGTGCAACAGGCCGAAGGATATGGCGCCTTTCATGGTAGCGGGCATGAGCAGACCTCCCTTTGGCGGTAGTATGCCCGATTTCAGGAAAAATCTTGCTCAATTGTATTGGGGCTGAATCAGATAAATGCAGAACCACCGGTTGCCTCACGGTAACCGCTGATCCATTTATTGGAGCGACTCATTTACTGCTTCAGCATTTCTGCATATTTCGGCTGATCTGCCTCTGACACACCCAACACCGCCATCGCCCGCTCGACAGAAAATCCCATATTTTTAATGAGATTCTGGATTGATTGCAGGGTCCCTTCTGTCATACCTTCTGCTCGTCCTTCTGCTCGTCCTTCTGCTCGTCCTTCTGCTCGTCCCTTCTGAAGGCCGTCCTTCCGGGCATCCTCCGCAACATGGTAGTCATGGATCTCCATGATCTTCTCCTGATCGAATAAGGTCACCATAATCTCTGCCACCTCCTTCTGGCGGGTCGCCAAAAATGGCGCCAACACATTTTCTTCTATGCACCGGCGCATCGTCTCCTCAACGGCTTTCCGACTGCGCCCATGCTTCTTCCGTTCCTCGTCCGATATCTTGCAGAATCGAACATACTGATCAACGATGTCCCCGGTCCCGTTTCCTCGCAACACCTTCACTTCTACGTCCGCAGCTCCCGATCCCTTATACAGCTCCGAAAGCCTCAGCTCATCCGGCACATCAGGGCGGTCACCCGTGTAGACAACGTACAACTCCGGGCGAGGGATCGTGACCGGAGCCGTCCCATACAGGTTCAGCTTGCGTTCCTCGGTATACTCCTTGTAGGTTGCCGCAAGGTAGAGCAACATACGCAGAGCGATATTAACCGAGAATACCGACTGCGCTTCTACGAGCAATATCAAGGTATCCCGCACCTGAAGACCGACATCGTTATACATCCCCGTTGTCAGTACATTCTCCAAAGTCACCAGTTTGCAATCCGCTTCTGTTACAGCGGTATCCTCCGGGTGGAGAGCTAGATAGAGCTTCCTAGCATACTCCGGCTGTTTGAACACATATGTGAAGACGGAATCCTTGACTGTATACCGCATTTCTGACATACCCTCACCTCTAGTTTCTAGTATACCACACTTTTGCTGAATTGCCAACCTAAAAATGACGGGCGGGTGCTCGGAAGATTCTCAAGGGACAGCATCTTCAAGAGTATCTCTCAGAGCATCGGAAAACAGAGAAATCCATGCCGCGTTGCTGTCGCCATCCTGCGAATTCTGCTCAAATGTAACTTCGGCAGCTTCATATATCTTTCGCACTACCGAGGCGGCACCGGAGGTGTTTCCTTCATCCAGCAGTTCCTGCACCAACTCACTGAACATGGCCAAAACATATTTGCCGCCTTCCATATCCAAGAGTACCTGCGAAATTTCTGCTGCATTGTTTACTGCTGTTTCGTACCACCTTGCGGTTGTTTCCATATGACCCTTCCTTTCGTAAAATCCGTGACCTCCGGGTTTTTGCCCCGAAGATTTTTGACCAAAATTTTCAAACTGCTGATGCTTATCCGATGCTTATGGGGTGAGAATAGAGAGACTGGATGCAAAAACAGTCTCATTCAGTCTCATAACTTGAGAATTATGAGACAAATGAGACTGCTTTTTACCAGAGAGACGATCCTCATCGTCCTCATAACCCGGAGGTCGCAGGTTCAAGTCCTGCCGCCGCAACCAGAAAAAGAGGTCAAAAAAGATTTTTGGTGAAAAAACTGAGAGATTTCAAGA
>JAAZZJ010000068.1 GCA_014237695.1 Oscillospiraceae bacterium
GGGACCGGAGGATGACCGTTATGACCACCGGCTTTATGCCCTGCGGGGCAAAAATGCCCATCATCGGCCTCTTTGCCGGAGCGCTGTTCGGCGGCAGCTGGCTGGTATCGCTCAGCGCCTACTTTACCGGCGCGGCGGCGGTGGTCCTCTCCGGCATCCTGCTCAAAAAGTGCCGGATATTTGCCGGGGAGCCCGCCCCCTTCGTGATGGAGCTGCCTGCCTACCATGCTCCCAGCCCCGGCAACGTGCTGCGGGGCGCCTGGGAGCGGGGGTGGAGCTTCATCAGGCGGGCGGGAACGGTGATCCTGCTGTCTACCATTGTATTGTGGTTCCTCCAGAGCTACGGCTTCGCCGGCGGCTCCTTCGGCCCCGTGGAGGACAACAACGACTCTATCCTGGCCTCTGCCGGAAGGGCCGTAGCGTGGATATTCTACCCGCTGGGCTGGAAGGGAGATATGGCCTGGAAGGCCGCAGTTGGTACCTTCACCGGGCTCATCGCCAAGGAGAATGTCCTGGCCGCCTTCGGACAGCTCTATCACTACGCCGGTGACGCGGACCTCATTGAGGACGCCAGCCCGCTCTACGCCCTGATCGCCGCCGATTTCACAGCTGTCACCGCTTACAGCTTCATGATCTTCAATCTGCTGTGCGCGCCCTGCTTCGCGGCCATGGGTGCCATCCGGCGGGAAATGAACAGCGCCAGGTGGACCGCTGGAGCCATCGCCTATATGTGCGGCTTCGCCTATGCCGCCTCCATGATCGTCTACCAGCTGGGCGGCCTCATCACTGGGGAAGTGCCCTTCGGGATATTTACCGTTATCGCCTTTGCCCTGCTGGCAGGGCTGCTGTATCTGCTGTTCCGTCCCTGCCGGGAAAATGGAAGGGACGTTTCCTTGAGCAGCCGCTCCCCGGCAAATGCGTAATATGTTTTCTTGCTCTGGCATTAAGCTCAAACCGCAAATTACTGTGATTCCCAACTTTTCGCACGCCGTCAGGCAGTCCGCAGGTAACAAAAATAGACTTCGCGTCAAAATTAGCATAAGGAGGGTCCCCCATGCTCACGTACATCGCTTCCCACTGGGGTTACATTGTGATAACGCTGCTTCTGGTTTTGATCGCTGCCGCCATCATCGCCGGGATGGTCAGGGAGAGGCGGTCCGGCCATAGCGGGTGCAGCTGCGGCTGTAAGGGATGCGCCAACGCCCCATACTGCCATCCCCCCAAGGAATAGCCCGTCACAGCCAATGGGCCTTGGACAAAACAGTCCAAGGCCCATTGGCATCTCTGCGGGGCGGTTTCCTTTTTCGCGAAAATATGATATGATACCGGCAGTAATCACTCGATGGGAGGGGCCTCTATGGAGCCATACGACCACGATCCAAAAACGCCTCCGTCCGGAAAGCCGGAGAAAAACCGCTTTCTTTGGGTGCATCTGACCCTGACCTGCCTTGTGGCCGCCGGGGTCCTGGCCGTCATCTATGACGCTTGGAGGTACAGGTCCTTCGCGGGCTTCGGGTCCCTGCTGGTGCTGTTTTTCATGCTCCCCTGCCTCGCCCTGCTGGCGGCGGAAGCGTTCCTGCTCTTTCTGGGTATCCTGGGGTGGAATCGCTGCGCAATGGCGGCTGACATTTTGCAGATCCTTTCCGGCGTGTTGGCCGTTCGGATCATGGTGATCGATCCTGAATTTTTTGTGGGACTTGCGGCCTTTATCGTCCTTATGGTCTTGGGGATCATTGGCCTGCTTCCGCCAGGCCGCCGGTGATGGCCTCCGCGATCTCCGCCGCCGCGCCCTCCTCGCTGGCTCCGAAGAGATACAGCGTCCCATCCTCCGCCGTCACCAGCAGCCATGGCCCTGTCCGGGGATCGATGCACACCGTCACCCGGCCCCAGTCCTCCGCGCTGAACTGCCCGGTGAGGGCGTTCTCCATCCCGGTGCCCGCCACCCGGCGGAGCTTGGGCCTCTCCGGGAGGACCTGGATTTCCGCAATATCCTCCAGCGTCACGCTCCACTCCCCGCCGAAGTAGGAGCCCACCAGCTCGGTCTCCGTGACCTCCAGCTCCACCGGGGCCCGCTCCATTCTCATTTCCCATACACCCACCAGCGGTAAGGCCAGCATCATCGCGGCCAGAAACAGGGCGATGATCTGGCCGGGCCGCTTTGCCAGATTGAAGGTGGCATTGATCCCGGTCCTGGCATTGACGATCACCCGGCAGTCGTCGGGGTTGTAGTAGAAAGCGCCCCAGAGCCAGCGGTCATCGTCGTCCACGTAGTACCCCCGCCCGCTGTCCGCCGTCAGCTTCTCCTGTAAACGCCGGACCCGGAGCTCGATGCTCACCGCCTCTGCCACAGTTATCAGGCCATACAGCAGGCACACGCCCATACACAGCCACACGTGATTCAGGGTCAGCCACAGCAGCGCGTTGAATATCCCTGTGGCCCAGGCCATGACCAGCCAGAATTTCCCCCAGTTGTACCGCCGGATACGTGTGAGAGCCATGGTCCGCTGGCTGTCGGCGTCCACCACCTCCGCCCGGTTCCGGTACAGCCACCGGTAGCAGAGATAAAATACCGGCACCATTACCGCGCACACCGTCCACGCCCACCAGACATCCGGCTCAAAGAACAGAGGAATCAAAGCGATGAGAAACGGCGGCAAAAACCACCATGGGGAGAGCCACCGTATTTCCTCCGCCGCGGCCTGCAAGTCTGTGACCACTTGGGGCACTTCCTCTCTTTGCCGCCAGCACCGTGCTTCCTTGAGCCGCCGCAGGGCCTTGTTGCAGCGGACATAGGGGATGAAAAATATGACGCAGATAGCCTCCACCCAGAGCATCCAGACCGTCAGGAAGGCCCCGAAGCTCCGGAGGAACAAGCTGGGCAGCCCCGCCGCAAGCATGATCCAGCAGATCAGCTTCATCTCCCGCTTGTACCGCTCCAGCAGGGCGAGGACCTCCCCGTCCCCCTGCGCCTCGTAGGGCAGGGTCACGCCGACGATGATATTCTTCTTCGGCTTGCACTCGTTTTTCTGCACGAAATACATGATGGGCAGAACCGGCAGTGCGGCGGCCCACATGAACAGTCTCCAGCCCAAGGTCATTTCCCCGACACCTCCCCGTCATACAGCCTCCCGCACAGCTCCAATACCTCGTCTCTCCCCATCCCCGCCAGCCGCAGCTCGCACAGCCGCAGCCGCAGGCCCTCCAGAGTCCGGGGGTCCGGCGCGCCCGCCGGGAGGCGCACCACCGCCCCGTCCCTGCGGCCCGTGGTGATATACCCCTCCGCCTTCAGTAGCTGGTAGGCCTTGCTGGCGGTCATCATGTTGATGCCGCACTCCTCCGCCAGAGCCCGGATGGTGGGCAGCCGTTCCCCGGGCCGCAGTTCGCCCGAGGCAATGGCCGCCACCACCTGATCCCGGATCTGCTGATAGATGGGCGCATCGCCGGAAAAATCCAATCGCAGCAGCATGGCAGCACCTCCTTTACATTAACCATTATAATGCAAATAAGGCAATCTGTCAACCGTTCTTTCCGAAAGAAAGGATACAAAGATCATACAGAGGTGACGGGATGCGCATACAAATCGGAAGGAAAAAGCATACATCTTTTCTATATACTGGGTTTTACAATAGAAAGGAGGGGGAAAAGACATGAATCGCAAATATGGGATACTGTGTCTGTTTTTGCTGCTGTGCCTCACCGCCTGTGGCGAGACGCCGGAGGCGGTGGCGGACCCGCTGCAGGTGGAGGCTGCCACCGGCATGGTCTATGTACCGGAATTTACCAAAGCGGAGTTCGATGCCAATTATATCACAGGAGCCTGCGCCGGCGGCGGGAACGTCTATCTGGTGGGGGACGCCATCCAGGAAAGCGAAACAGAGGGACCCGGAGGGGAGACGATCCCCATCTTCCTCGGCGGCACAGCCCTCTTTCAGGGGGAGCCCGGCGGAGCGGCCTTTCGAAGGGTGGAGGGATACCGGTCCTTTGACCTTCTCGATGGAGCGGACGGATACATCATGACGCCCGGCTGCTGGCCCGGAGAGGAGGGAACGGTCTGGCTCTGGACCGCCATCTCCCCCTGGGACGGCCAGCCGTCCCGGGCCTATGTGCAGCAATTCGATGCCGCCGGGAAGGAGCTGGCACGCACCGAGCTGAGCGCGCTGGGCCTGGCGGCGGGTGATGTCCGCTGCGTCATCACGGACCGGGAGGGACGGCTGTACGCCAGCACGCGGGACAGCGTCTTCGCTTATGACGGGGACGGACGTCTTCTGTGCAGTCTGGACGCGCCGAAGAACGCCGGTTGGGACGCTCTGGTCCTTCTGGCAGACGGCCAAGTGGCTCTGCGGACCGCCGCCCCTGCTGCGGACGGCGCGCAGGAGCTGCGCTCCATTCATCCGGAGGCAGGGGACTGGGGAGCATCCTATCCCCTCCCGGTGGGCGGCGGCCGGGTCTACGGCGGCGGCGGGGATTGGCTGTACTTCTGCACCGGCGGGGACTCCCTGTACGGATACGATATCGAGGCGGGGAGACTGGAGCGCCTGCTGTCCTGGACGGGCGTGAGCATCGACAGCGGCCAGGTCCTCTGCGCCGCCCCTCTGGAGGACGGGCGGCTGCTGACCGTGACCAACCCGGGCAGCGGCGCGGAGACCATCGTCCTGACGCCCACGGACCCCGCCTCCCTGCCGGAGGTAACGGTGCTGACCTATGCCACCCTGTCTCTGGACAGCGGGACGCGCTCGAAGATCGTGGAATTCAACAAGGCCCATCCCGACTGCCGGATCGAGGTCCGGGACTATTCCGAATACGGCACGGGTCCTGACCCGTCCGCCGGGAGGACCCGGCTCCAGACGGAGCTGCTGGCGGGGAACATCCCCGACCTGCTGGACAACTCCGGCCTTCCCATGGGGCAGTATGCGCGGCGGGGATACCTGGAGGACCTGCTCCCCTGGCTGGAGGGCGACCCGGACCTGGGCCGGGAGGCGGTGATGACCCAGGTGATCGACGCGGCCTGCCGGGACGGGAAGCTGTACCAGGCGTTCCCCTCCTTCACCATCCTCACCGCCGCCGGGCGGACCGGCGCGGTGGGGGACCGGGTAAGCTGGACCTGGGCGGACCTGCGGGAGGCCATGGAGGCCCTGCCGGAGGGCAGCACAGTCTTCGGCGAGCGGGAACGGCCGGCGCTGCTGGACGCGATCCTGCCCGTGACCGTTGACGCCCTGGTGGACCGGGAGGCGGGGACCGTCCGGGAGGAGGCGGTGAGGTCCTTCCTGGAGTTCTGCGCCGCCGCACCCCTCCGGACGGAAGGGGTGGAGGACATCTACACCGCCGCCCTGGACGGGGAGCTGCTCCTGCTCCCGGCGGAATTGACCAGACTGGACTCCTGCGCGGAGGTCCAGGTGTACACCACCGCCTTCGGCGGGTCGTGCAGCTATGTAGGCTATCCCCGGGAAGACGGCGGCGCGGGCAGCTTTTTCCGCCTGTGGGACGGGATATCCATGGCCTCCGGCTGCAAGAACAAGGAGGCCGCCTGGAGCTTTCTCCGGGAGGCGTTCCTGCCCAAGTACCCCACGGGAATTTACTTCGGCCCGGCCCTGCCCATTAGCCGCGCGGACTTTGACAGAATGACGGAAATATCCACCGGTCCCATGCTGGACGAGACGGGACAGCCCATGGAGACGGCGGGCCCCGCCTGTGTCATGATGCCGGACAGCGATCTGGCGATCCCCATCCGCCCCGTCACCCAGGAGGAATACGGCCACTTCATGGTGCTGTTCAACGCCGTGGATCAGGTCTACGACCCGGACGAGGCGCTGACCGCCATCATACGGGAGGAGGCGCTGTCCTTCCTCGACGGAAGCCGGACGCTGGACGATACCGTCCGCCTGATCGAGAACCGCGGTAAGCTGTATCTCCAGGAAACGAAATAACGCAGAAATGCCGCCCCGGCCAGCCGGGGCGGCATCCTTGCGTTATAGGTTCATATTAACGATGGCAGCCGTGCCGGTATCCGGCGCCGGTTCCAACCACGGCGCAGCCGCCGCCGCAGTAGCCCGCCTCATGGTGGTTGCCGCAGTAGGTCACGCCGTCATGGATGTGGGGACCGGCGGTGGTGCAGCCGTCCACGGGGCACAGGGTCAGGCACTGGCCGTTGCAGTAGCCGCCCTCGTGGTGGCTCCCGCAGTAGGTCACGCCGTCATGGACGTGCCGTCCGGCGACCTCGCAGCCCTCCACGGTACACAGCGCCAGGCATTTGCCGTCGCATACGCCGTTGGCGTGGGCGTAGCCGCAGTAGGTCACGTTGTTGTGGACGTGCCGCCCCGCGATCTCGCAGCCTTCCACAGTGCAGACGGTGACCTGGGTCTGGACCTGGGTCTGGGCGCTCCACCCACGGCCGCAGCCGCCGTGGCGTCCGCCGCCATGGCCGTGGGCCATAGCCGGGACCATCAGGGCCAGCGCGGTGACGCAGGCCAGCACCAGGACCAGCGTCCGTCTGCGGAAGGGTTTGCGAGGTGCGGGTAAATTGCTGTTCATGGGTCTATCCTCCTTGCATTAAATACTATTTCAGAACGGCCAGGCCGAAGTCAGGCCGTTATCTGACAAAACGCGCTCCAGGTCCGCCATAAACTCGCTGGTCTCGGGACCCAGATCATGGGAGATCGTGCCGTCCAGCTGTTTGTAGGACCCGTCATCAAGGATCTGGAACACCAGATAGCTTCCGTTGGGATCGTAGAAGCCGCCCACCCAGCCGTCCTCGTCCAGATAGGCCCCGCCGGGCAGCGGGGTTACCCGCTCCGGTGTGGTGGTGTGGACCTCATAGCGAAACTCGTACACAGCGATGCCCCCGCCGTTTTCCGGCTGCCCCGCCTCGAAATCCACGGGGTAGACCCAGTCCAGGGCGGTCACGCAGTAGTCGTCCCACTCCGGCGGAGCCTCCATACCCTTGCCGTAATTGGCAGTCCAGGCGTCCGCGTTGGCCTTCGCCGCCGTCCGGGCGGCGTCCACCACGACGCTGCTGTCCTGCACCCGGTCCAGCAGATGATTCGCCATTTCCCTCCGGCCCTTTGCCAGCTGGAGGCTTTGACCATTGAAATATATCTCTCTGTAGGCGGCGGCAAGGATGTCCGTCGCCTGCCCGTCCTTGACCACGGGCACATTGGCGTAGACCTTCAGGTATTTATCTGCGGTATACCAGCCGACAAACTGGAAGAAAGACGCCTCGGTCCAGAACTCGCTCAGCAGGCTCCCGATATTGGCCTCATGGAGCTTCCCGTCCCGCTTGAAGAAGATCTGCGCCATACCATTGCAGTCCGAGCCGATCAGCTCCATGGTTCCGTCGCCGTCCAGGTCCACCACCTCCGGCACGCCGCAGACACGGGCCAGCAGATAGACGTCCGTCCCGGACGCGCCCTCCTCGAAGACATAGTAATCGCAGAAGGAGCCATAGTAATCAGTCTCAGGGTCCCTGGCGTTGTAGTCGATCATCACGCCGCTGTATCCGAGGATATTGGCAAACGCCTCCTCACGATACGTCTGCTCCGGGATGCAGAGGAAATAATCATCGGGGAAGGAGCTGAGACTGAGATCATGGGAGGAGACGTAGGTATTCCCGTCATAGCTCCAGGCAAAGGTGCCGCAGTTCTCCGTTGTACGGCATCCGCCGCCGGTATGGTGCCTGCCCTGACGGCGGTCTTCGTGTTCCCCGCTGTGATGGCCCGGTATCAAGTCATTAGCGGAATAAGTCTCCACCTTCTCCAGCTCGTAGGACAGCGCGTCCGTCAGAGGGATGGTCAGCATATCCACCGGCCTGCCCTCCGGGCCAACCGGCTGGGGAGACTGCCGGTCAGAAGGTGCGTTCAGATTTTCCGGCGAGGCCGTACCGGCCGCTGCCTGCGTGCTGCACCCCGTAAATGTCACCGCGCATACCGCCGCCGTCACCGCCAGGGCGGCGCAGAGGGCGGCAGTCTTCATTTTAAGATTTTCAGAAATTCGCATGATACGCTCCTTCATTCTCTTTTTGTCAGAAGTCATCGTGGTGGCGGTAAGCATCACATGCCCCGCCGACCTTTGCAGGGGGATGAGCCGCAGCAGAGTCTGCCCGTATGGGATGCGCTCGGCCTCGCCCAGCCGTCTCAGGGCGCTCTCGTCGCAGGCCAGCTCGCAGTCCTCCCGGGCGGCGGCCGCCGCCCACCAGACCAGAGGATCGAACCAGTACACCGCCAGACATACGCTCCGCAGCAGGGACCACAGCGGGTCCCCATGCCGCCCGTGGGTCTCCTCATGGGCCAGCACATGACGCAGGCCCTCCCCGCTCTCCATAGCGGCGGGCGTCAGGTACACGGCAGGCCGGAACAGCCCGAAGAGGCACGGCGATACCAGCCCCTCCTCCACCAGATACACCGGATACCGGCATTCCGGCAGCTCCATAGGGATCCTCTTTTTCCGCAGCATGTGCCAGAACCGGAGGTTGGATACCGCCAGCCACAGCCCCATGCACCCCATGCCCGCAGCCCAGACCAGGCTCAAAGCCTCCTCCAGGGTAAAGGCATATTTCGTCAATACGGCAGGCTGGCCCTCCGCCTGGGTCACCTCGGAATAGCGGCCCTCCATTGGCAGGATCACATTCGGTCTTGCAGAGGAGCGCGCGATCTCCTGCGTAGATACCGGCAGCACATAAACCGGCTCCTCCTCCAGCCGTTCCTCCATCTGGACCCGGGCGGGCTCGGAGACGGACAGCACGCTGAAATCCGCCGCCGGAAGGTTCGCCGGCACCAGCAGCCGCACCAATACCAGCCCCCAGAGGGCATACTGTACCCGCCGGGAAATTCGCTTCCGGAAGACCTGCCGCAGGACCAGCAGGGCCAGGATCAGCGCCGAGGAGGTCAGCAGTACCTCTCTCATTTCGCACCGCCTCCCGCCTTCTCCAGTATGGCGGACAGCTCCGCCACATCGGCCTCCGTCAGGCGGCGGCTTTCCACCATGGCGCTCATCATGAGCCCCAGACTGCCGCCGTAGACCTTGCCCAGAAAGTTCTCCGTTTCCTGCCGGGCGGCGTCCTTCTGTTGCAGAACGGGGTAATAGCGTTTGGCCCGGTCCTCCCGTTCACATCGGACCGCCCCTTTGCCCTCCAGCCGGGAGAGCATGGTAATAACGGTATTTTTTGACCATCCGGTCTCCTCGCGGAAGCGGTTGGTCAGCTCCATGATAGTCATAGGCTGTTCCCACAGCCGGTTCATCAGTTTCCATTCACAATCGGAGAGATTGACTTTTTCTCCTGCCATTGGCTTGGCGCCTCCTTCCAGGTACACATCCGTATACCTTTGTGTTTATAGTACACGACCGTCTACCCGTATATCTTAGCACGTTGGTAGACGGTTGTCAACTAGTAAATTTGAAAATTTTTCTGGCAGTTACTTCTGCGGCCCTGCGGGCCGCCTCCGCTTATTTCTTTTCGATAGCCCGGGACCTGCGCGGCCCCGGACTCCGCGCCTACTTTTGGCCCGCGCCAAAAG
>JAAZZJ010000069.1 GCA_014237695.1 Oscillospiraceae bacterium
TAGCATAATAGCTTTAGTTTGGACACTCCCACTTGTCCCGGGAGTGTCCAAATTGTAGGAGTACAATACATATTGGGCAATAGTGGAAGAAAAAAGCAGAAGGATGCGGCCAAACCGGCTAAAGTTCTCTATTTTTCGCAGCAGGTGATCCTTGGGTACCAAATCTTCTACATCCGTCATTACTACGTCTCTTCGTCCATCTTGTTTCTTTTCCATCTCTTTGCCTCCTCCTTCTCCCTTATTATACCTCTTTTTCTGGATTTTTGATATGCAGAAAGGAGGCTCCGTCCCGGACAGCGCCTCCCTTGTTAAGCGTAAAAATAATTCTGAAAAATCGGGGTGGCACCAGCGGGGAACAACGCCGCCAGTTTCTGAAAGTCAACGTCCTCCTGCTGGTACCGCTCCAGAAGCTCGGACATGATCCTTTTCATCTCCGTCTCGCCCACCGCGTCCTCCAGGGCAAAGAGCGCCAGCGGACCATAGGAATAGGACAGGTCTCCCAGCTCCCTTGCTCCATAGTCAGCAATGGGCACTTTCCACTCTGGGTGGGCCTCAATGGCGGACCGGTACTGCGCCTCCCAGAGCGCCCGAGATGCTTTTACATCCTGGAGACCATAACATGCCAAGACCTTCGCTGTGAAGTACTCCGTAACGCCTTCGTCAAAGAAGCGGGACCGCTGTACGGTGCCGGAACAGCGGGGATTCCAGTTGGTGTGGATAAACTCATGGATCATCTGCCGGGTATCCAGCTCTCCGGCAAGAAACAACGTCCCCGGAAGGACAAAACTGCCCAGTCCGGCCGGGATCTCCACGATTTGATAATTCCGGATCTCAGCCGTTTTATAACGATTCATGAAATCGTTGGTATACGCCGCCGTGCGCCGGATCTCCGCCAGCTTATCCAACTCCATGCTGAAATAAGCAATGGTTCCGAACGGACATTTCTCCAGCCGGTAGTCCCCCACAGCAACGGTCGGGTTGTGCCCCTCATATACGCCATTGGAAATCTCCTGCAGATTGGTGCAAGACCGCCGTCCGCCAAGAACCTCTACCGTTACCTGGAATCGATTCTCTTCCTGCGGCGAGAGCAGATTTTGCCAGTATTCGGTGCTGTCCGGCAGGGCAAAGACAGGATAGTATAGGGTCTCGCTGCGAAGGATATAGCACCTGTCCGAAGTCTTTTCCTTTACATAAGGGTATCTGCCGGTGGTTCCATCCAGAACGCCCTCGTATTCCACGGTGAGAGTCCGGCAGTCCGGAGCGCTGAAGGTGACAGTCTGATACCCCTCTTTTTCCTGACGGACGCAATAGTCAGCCGGCCTGCCGTCCGCCAAAACACACTTGACGAAAAATGCAGGGTTAAGGGTAAAATATCCACTGGACAAGTGAGAACCACTAGCGGCAAAGTGTCCCTCCACGTGACCGGACAGCCGCAGGCGCAGCTCATTCATCTTCTTTTTTCTCCTTTTTCTGCGCCTTCATCTGGTCAATAATTGCTTGCAGCTCCTTATCTGTAAAACGATAGACCTTGTCACAGAATTGGCACCCCAGCTCGCAGCCGCCCTGCTCTGCCAACAGGTCCTCCAGCTCTGCCACGCCCATGCTGATGAGGGCGCGCTCCACCCGGTCGCGGCTGCAATAGCATTTATACTCGATGGGCGCGGTCTCCAAAATTTCCACCTCGAAATCGCTGAGTACAGTGCGCAGCAGGGCCTCCGGGTCGGGGTCGCGGTCCAGCAGGGCTGTAACGGCCCCGGCGGCCATGACGCCGCCTTCCACCTTGGCGATAACGTCCTCCCCGGCCCCGGGGAGAAGCTGGATGATATATCCGCCCGCCGCCTTCACGCTCTGGTTGCGGTCGATCAGGACGCCCAGGGCGCAGGCGGTGGGGATCTGCTCGCTCTCCACAAAGTAGGCCGCCAGGTCCTCGGCAATCTCGCCGCCCAGCAGGCCAACGGAGCCGATATATGGCTCCTTCAGGCCGATGTCCTTGATAACGGTCAGGGTGCCGTCCGCGCCCACGGCACGGCCTACGTCCAGTTTGCCGTCCTCCCGGAGGGGGACGTTCACCTGGGGGTTCTGGACATAGCCCCGGACATTGCCCAGGTGGTCGGAGACCGCCAGGACGGTCCCCAGAGGGCCGCCGCCCTTGATCTGTAACGTCAAAGAGGCGTTTTCCTCCTTCAGGGCGTTGCCCATCATGGACGCCGCCGCCAGGGTGCGGCCCAGGGCCGCTGTGGCCACGGGGAGGGTCTTGTGGATGTTTCTTACCTGCTCGGTGAGGTCTTTTGTTACTGCCGCGACAGCTTTGACAGAGCCGTCTTTCGTTATTGCTCGGACTAATTTATCCATTGTTGGGTCCTTTCTATGCCGCTTTCAGCGGCAAGGGGAGATTTTTCTTCAATCGGCCCGGGAGCTGCGCGCCCCCGGACCCCGCGCCTACTTTTTGTGTGAACAAAAAGTAGGCAAAAAGTCACTTAAACCTGGCGGTTTAAGAATCCCTTGATTACGGGGGTAATTAGTTTACGCCCGAGGCACAGTCAGTCTGGTCTAAACTTACTGCCGTCCGCTCTGTCGGTCTTCTGCGTCTATTTTAGCGTGGTTGACGATGGTCCCTACCGTTTTAGCGGGGCGGGCTCGCCGGGGTGCAGATTTGCTGGCTGGTTCGTTAGAACAGGTGCCCTTTGCACCGCAGTACCCCTTTGAAAGGGCGGCAGCCGGAGTTCTACAAGTACCAGAGCGGCTGAAGGAGGACCTGTCGTTCACGTGGCACCGCAACTCTTCATTTTATCCCAATGTCCGTAACCCCCCGTAAAAGGGGATATGGCACCGCCAGGTGCCCCCCGTCAAGGGATTCTTAAACCGTAGGTTTGAGCCCGCTTTTGCCTACTTTTCGCGGGCGCGAAAAGTAGGTCAGGGGTCCGGGGGCGGACAGCCCACGGGCTTCCGAAGAGAAACAACTCCCCGCCGCGCGAAGCGCGGCAATGGAAAAGGAGTGAGTGATGAGATTCTTTAACCGCAAGAAAAAAGAAACCGGCGCCGGGGCGGCGGCTACGCCGCAGATCCAGAGAAGCGATACGCCTCCCTTCGGTCTGCCGGGATATTATTCCCCCCTCCAGACCGGAGACAAACAGCTCTACCGGGCCATCCGGGAGGCCGTGCCGCTGGTGGACGCCTGCATCTACAAAATCATCCGCCTGTGCGGCGGCGTGTCCGCCGAATGCGACGATCCCAGGGCGGACAGAGAATTGAAACGGTTTCTGGAGCAGGTGGATGTGGGCAGAGGCCAGAGAGGCATCAACGCATTCCTGGATCAATATCTGGACTCCATGCTGGTATTCGGGCAGGCCGTGGGGGAGATCGTTCCCACCGCCGACAGCTGCGATGTTGCCGCCGTACTCTGCGGCCGGGTGGAGGACGTACAGATCCAGGAGGGAGAGGGTCCGCTGGATTTCAAGCTGTGCGAACAGGACCAGTATGGGCAGGTCAGGCCCCTCCCCCACCAGAACCTGCTGCTGTTCACGCCCTTCAATCCGGAGGCCGGCGCACCCTACGGCGTGTCGCTGCTGCGGTCCATGCCGTTTCTGACGGAGCTGCTCAGCAAGATCTATTACGCCATCGGCGTGAACTGGGAGCGGATGGGCAACGTGCGCTTCGCGGTGGTCTACAAGCCGGGAGACGGCGAGTGGGAGCGGGGCATGGCCCAGGAGCGCAGCCGCCAGCTGGCAAGCGAGTGGAGCCGGGCCATGGAGCGCACACGCAACGGCTGCGTGCGGGATTTTGTGGCAGTGGGCGACGTGGACATCAAGGTCATTGGCGCAGACAATCAGATTCTGGACAGCTCCGTGCCCATCCGGCAGATCCTGGAGCAGTTGGTGAGCAAGACGGGCATCCCGCCCTTTATGCTGGGGCTGAGCTGGTCCAGCACCGAGCGGATGAGTACACAGCAGGCCGATCTGCTGACCACGGAGATGACCGCCATCCGGCGGTCACTGACTCCGGCCATCGAGCGGATCTGCCAGATGTGGCTGCGGATGCACGGGTACGGATGCGGCTTCCGGGTGGTCTGGGACGATATCAACCTTCAGGATCTGCTGGAGGAGGCCAAGGCGGCCTGGTACCGGGAGCAGACCAGGAAGCTGGCACTGGAAAATGACGCGGCAGAACGCGCGGCCGGAGGAAAGGCCCAGGAGGCGGAGCCGGTATGTGCAGACTGCCGCAGCTGAGGAAAGGAGAATATGCTTTTGGATGTGAGAAAAGAGCCGGGGGGCGTAATGCGGCACAGCGTGTCCCGGGAGGACATGATCCTCATCAACCGGCTGAGTAAGACGGAGCTTAAACCGGATCAGGTGTACACCTTTGCCATCCGGCTGTGCGACAACGAGGTAGACCGGGACTGGGAGCGGTTCGATCAGGAGGCGCTGGAGACGCTGAGCCGGCTGTTTGTAGGGAAGAGCGGCATATTTGACCACAACTGGTCCACCGAGGGGCAGACGGCACGGCTGTACAAAACCGAGGTCTGCCGGGAGAGCGGCACCACCAGCGCAGGAGACGGCTGCCAGTTTTTGAAGGGGTACGCCTACATGCTGCGCAGTGAGAAGAATTCCGCGCTGATCGAGGAGATCGAGGCGGGTATCAAGAAGGAGGTCAGCATCGGGTGCAGCGTGACGGGACGGCGCTGCTCCGTATGCGGGAAGGAGAGCTGCGGCCATCAGGGCGGGAAGATGTATGACGGCAGGCTGTGCTACTTTACCCTGCAGGACCCGGTGGACGCTTACGAGTGGAGCTTTGTGGCCGTGCCCGCGCAGAGAAAGGCAGGGGTCATCAAGAGCTTTGTCCACGAGCAGGGCGGTGAGCTGAAACAGCTGCTTGCCTCCCATCCCGGGTGCCTGCGGCAGTGGGAGGAGCTGGAAAAGCAGGCGAAGCTGGGACGGTCCTACATGGACGGGATGCGCAAGGAGCTGATCCGGCTGGCGGGATTGACGGATGAAACGCTGGATCTTGCCATTTTCTCCAGAATGGCGGAGAAGATGGAGGAGGACGAGCTGCTGGAGCTGACAAAGGTCTACCGGCGGCGTATGGACGAGCTGTTCCCGCCTGCGCCCCAGCTGCGGCCGCACAAGGCCGCCCCCTGCGAGGACGAGGACCGGGCGTTTTTGATTTAGCGGACGGAAGCGGTTCTTTCGGACTGCGCCGGATTATCAAAAATTTGTTGAGGAGGATTTTCTATGAGCGTTTCTTTTGAAGGTGTAGGTCAAGTGTGCGCGACCTTCCTGGGGGGCAGGCTGGCCGAGGGGCAGGTGGTCAAGCTCACGGGCAATGGTACGGCGGGGGCCTGCGGCGACGGCGACCAGTTCATTGGCGCGGCCATCTGCTGCAAGGACGACGCCTGCACAGTACAGGTGGGCGGCTTTGTCACCGTGAGCTATTCGGGCGCTGCGCCTGCGGTGGGGTGGAGCGCCCTGGCGGCAGACGGAAAGGGCGGCGTCAAGGCTGCCGGAAGCGGGGAGACGGGAAGCGGCAGGCTGCTGCCTGTCGTCAGCGTGGACACCATTGCCAGGACCGTAACGATTTTGCTTTAAGGAGGAGAGGAATATGGCTTATACTTTCGACAATCTGAGACTGGAAAAGGGGATGTACGGAGAGGCCGGAAAGTCCTTCACGCAGGTGCTGGAGGCGGCGGACCCCAGCGAGAACTACCGGGGCACGCCTCTGGAGGGACTGGACGCCTTTCAGCGGCAGCTGAAACGGTTCGACATCCATGTGAAGGGGAGCCGCTCTGATGTGGTGGAGAAGTTCTTCCGGACTACGGAGTCTGCGGTGCTGTTTCCGGAATTTGTATCCCGAGTGGTGCGGCAGGGTATGGAGGAGGACAATGTGCTGCCCTCCATCACCGCTACCACCACACAGTTTGACGGAATGGATTACCGGTCCATCTCCTCGGTGCCCAGCGAGGAGGAGAAGAGCCTGAAACGGGTGGAGGAGGGTGCGCAGTTGCCGCAGACCACCGTGCGGACCCAGAGCAATCTGGTGAAGCTCCACAAGAGGGGACGGATGCTGGTGGCATCCTATGAGGCCATCCGTTTTCAGCGTCTGGATCTCTTCTCCATTACGCTGCGGCAGATCGGCAGCCATATCGCCAGGATGCACCTGGAGGACGCCATCAAGGTCATCACCGACGGCGACGGCAATGACAACCCCGCTGAGGCGTTCGCCGTGGGAACCAGTCCCATCGGTGGAACCAAGGGAGCCCTGACCTATGAGGCCCTGCTGGATTTCTGGGGGCAGTTTGATCCCTACACCATGAACACCATTCTGGTGCCCAACGCGGTGATGCTGGACATGCTGAAAATGAGCGAGTTCCAGAACCCCCTGACCGGGCTCAATTTCCAGGGGACCGGTACGCTGGCTTCTCCTCTGGGTGCGACGCTGCTGCGGACCAGCGCCATGCCGGCGGGCAAGCTGATCGGTCTGGACCGCAACTACGCGCTGGAGATGGTCAGCGCCGGGGACGTGATGGTGGAGTACGACAAGCTCATCGACCGGCAGGTGGAGCGGGCCGCCATCACCAGCATCTCCGGGTTCGCCAAGCTGTACACCGACGCAGGGAAGATTCTGACCATCTGATGCGGCGGAGGTGACAAGACATGCTCGAACAGATCGTACGGCTGGCTGAGGCCATTGTTCAGCCGTCGGAGGCAGAACAGCCGCTGCTGACAGCACTGTGCGAAGCCGCCGAGGCGGAGCTTGCCCGGCGGCTGCGGGAGGGGCTGACACCGGAGGACTGCGGCGGCGTCTTCCCCTGTGCCGCAGCCCTGCTGGCGGCTGCGGGACTCCTGCCCTGCCGGAGCGGCGGGGATGTGGAGCAGTTCTCCGCCGGAGACGTGAGCCTGCGGACCGGAGGAGGCGGCCAGGTTTGCGCGGCGGCAGCGGCCATGCGCCGTCAGGCGGCCGGTATGATGGCGGACTACTGGGGAGACGATGCATTCGCTTTTCTGGGGGTGCCAGGATGAGGGCGCGGCTGGAGGAGATGATGCGGGCCTATGGGCAGACGGTCACGCTTGTTTCAAAGGAGAGCGGAGAGGAAGCGGTTTTTCCAGCATTTTTGCAGCCGGTATTGAAGGAGAGGGAGGCTCCGCCGATAGCGGTAACGCCGTTGGGGGCGGTAAGCGTCCGGCGGTGGCTGTATATCGGTCCCGCCGGCCGGGAGATCCGGCCGGGCGACCGGGTCCGCTTTAACGCCTTGGGACTGGTGGTCCAGGAGGCTGAGGCCGTTTGCTTCCGCAGCGAGGTTCTCTACCGGCGGGCGGTACTCCGCCAGGAAAAGGAGAGAGCTGAATGAACGGATTGGAGCAGGTGAAAGACGCCGTCGCCGCCGCTCTGGAAAAGGCGGGCATTTCCGCCCAGACCGCCTATTCCCCGGGGTGGGCAAAGGCGTATACAGGTCCGGTGGCAGCGGTTGGGCTGCGTATGGGCGAGAGCCGGGGCGCCGCGCTGAACAGCTACCTGGGACAGCGGACGGACCCTGAAACCCAGGTCATCCGGGAGATCTATGGAATACGCCTGGACCTGACGCTGTCGCTGGATATCTACTGCCCGCCGGAGGAAGGTGCGGCGGGCGGAGAGCGGGTATTGGAGGGACTGCACCAGATTATGCTGGAGGGGCTGCCTATTGGACTCCGGCCCACGGAGCTGAAGTGGGAGGAGGCGTCCTGGGACCCGGACACCTCCATGTTCCTGCGGCGGGGAAGCCTCGCCTGCAGCGCCTGCTTTATCGCTGCGGCAGAGGAGGACGGAACCGTGTTTTCTGATTTTATTTTGAAAGGTGTTGTTGAAAATGAAAAGTATCCTTCATGAGCGTCCGGGAGTCTATTCCTCCTATGACGCATCCGCCGTTGTTCGAGGTGGGCGGGCCGCACGCACCATCGGGGTGGCGGCCAAAAGTACCAGCGGGACGGCCAACACAGCCGTCCGCCTGACCAGTTATGAGATGGGACTGAGCGCCTTCGGCGAGGATGCCGCCGGTTCGCCCGGCATGTCCGCGATTCTGAAACTGCTGTTTCTGGGCGGCGCGTCCACGGTTGTCGCCGTACGGGTGGAGGGCGATGAATATGACGCCGCCTTTGCCGTGCTGCAGGCTGCGGAAAACGTGCAGGTGATTGTCTGCGACAGCGGAGAGCTGACAGTGCAGCAGGCGCTTCGCGCCAGTCTGGAGAGTGCCTCCGCAGCACGGCGGGAGCGAATCGCCGTGGTGGGCATGAGCGGGGCGTCCACAACAGAGCTGACGGACCGCGCCAAGGCCCTGAACAGCGAGCGGATGGTGCTGGTGGGCCCTGACGGGCTGGACAGCGCCGGGAAGCCGCTCCCGGGTATTTTCGCCGCTGCCGCTGCTGCTGCGGCAGTGGCAGTAATCAGAGATCCCGCCATCCCTCTTAACGGCACCAAGCTCAGCGGCCTGACCGGTGTCAGCGAGGATTACGGCGACCGCGAGATCGACCTGTTGGTCCGGGGCGGTGTAACACCGCTGGAAGCGGTTGGCGGCGTGGTATCCCCGATCCGGGGCATTACGACCAGGACAATGACCGGCGGAGCGGATGATACGACCTGGCGGGAACTGACCACGATCTTAATTGCGGACGATGTTATCCCCGCCATCCGGCAGAGCCTGCGCAGCCGGTTCAGCCAGACAAAGAACACCGTGCAGACCAGAGGCGCCATCCGTGCCCAAACCATCGTGGAGCTGGAGAATAAGCTGCGGGCGGAGATCATCGACAGCTACAGCGATGTCGCCGTGTCGGCATCCGAGGAGGATCCTACTGTATGCCTGGTGGAATTCAGCTTCTCTGTGGCCCACGGCCTCAACCAGATCTACCTCACTGCCCATATTACAATTTAAGGAGGACGCACAGGAATGGAAATGACGGGTTTTCCCACCAGCTGTGACATTTATCTGGAGCTGGATGGCCGGAAGGTCGCGGTTGTTCAAAGCTATACCGCCAAGGCAACCAAAACCAGTCAGGTGGTGGAAGCTTTCGGCGAAAGCGAGCCGGTAGCCACGATCAACGGCCAGAACAAGTATATACTGGAGCTGACCCGGTTGTATGCCACCGACGATGCCATCAGTGACGGCATCGACTTCTTCGCGCTGGCCAACTTTTCGCTGGTGATCTGCAAGCCGGACCGGAAGGTCATTTACAGCGGCTGTCAGTGGAGCGCCATCCAGGAGGAGGGAAAGGTCGGGTCCATGGTAGCAGAAAAGGTGACACTGGTGGCCGCCAGCCGCATTGAGGTGGCTGCCTGATGGACGAACAGGAGCCAGTACGGATCAATTTGCAGCTTCCGGCCAGCGCACTGGACAGCCTTTCGCGGCTGGCGGAGCAGCTGCGCCTGCTGACCGCCGCAATCGGCGGCCATTCGGGGTCTCCCCCGCAGCAGGCGCAGGAATACGGAGAAAATACATTCTTTGATCCGGCGCAGTTTCAGGAGCTGCGTCTAAGCGCG
>JAAZZJ010000006.1:0-10878 GCA_014237695.1 Oscillospiraceae bacterium
CCGCAGGGTCCGGGGGCGCGCAGCCCCCGGGGTTCGTGAAGAAGCGGGCAGCGGGCGGCCCGCAGGGCCGCAGAAACCTCACTCCTCGATCTCGTTAAACGTAGTGCCCCCCTCCAGCACCCTGGTATTAACATACCCATAAAATTTAAGCCTGTTCTGTGTAAGATACGCCCTCTTCCCCTTGGCACAGACAAGAAGCAGCTTATCCTCCCTGCCCAGCCCGGGGACCTCCCCATCGACCTTTGTGAGATTCAAATACTTCTTCCCCGGCAGGGAGGGCTCGATCGCACAGTCAATGATCTCATACCCCTCCGCCGCACCGGCGGCAAACTCCGCCGGCGTGAGGGTCTCCAGCTCCCCATCCAGCTTGTTCATCAGAATATTGACACTGTGTGCAAAAGGATGTATCGCCGTGGAGAAGGGCGGCGCGTAAGCAAAGTCCATAACGGCCAGCTGATCCACCGTGGCCCCCAGAGAAATCGCCGTCACGCCGATATCGGTGATCTTATCCACCGCCCCGGCGCCCAGCACCTGAACGCCCAAAAGCTTCCGGGTGGCCTTATCTGCGGTGAGCTTGACGATGAAGCTCCCCGCACCGGGATAATAGTGTGCCTTGTCGTCCACCACCGTGACGACGGTCTCCACATCGTAGCCCTCCGCCCGCGCGGCGGTCTCCGTAAGCCCCGTGCGGCCTGCGTTCAGCCCGCCGGGCAGCCTGGCCACTCCGGTACCCAGCACGCCGGGATAGGCAATCTCCTTCCCCGCGATGTCTCTGGCCAGAATGCGCCCCGCGATATTGGCGGTAGATCCCATGGGGGACCAGGCCGCCTTGCCGGTCTGCCGGTTGGTGACCATGGCGCAGTCCCCGGCGGCGTATACGTCCGGCACATTGGTGCGCAGATACCGGTCGGTGAGGATGGCCCCCTTGAACATCTCAATACCGGAGCCCTCCAGAAACCCGGTGTTGGGCCGGATGCCGATGGCCAGCACCAGCGCGTCGGCCTTCATGCCCCGCCTGCTGGTGAGGACTTTCTCTACCTTCCCGTCGCCCTCTACGCCCTCCAGAGATACGCCGGTCATGGGCATGATTCCCGCCTCGGCCATTCTGTTCTCCACGAACTCGCTGAGTTCCGGGTCCAGGAAATTGGGCAGTACGTGGGGCGCAAAATCAATGACCGTGGTCTTCACGCCCTTGGCCGCCAAATTCTCCGCCACCTCCAGGCCGATGAAGCCCCCTCCGGCCACCACGGCCCGCTTGATCTCCCCGGCCTCCACCGCCTCCCGCAGGCCGATAGCGTCGTCGGGCGTGCGCATCACGAACACGTTCTTCAGGTCCAGCCCCTGAACAGGCGGCACAAAGGGAGAAGCGCCGGTGGCAATGACCAGCTTGTCATAACCATACTCGGTTATCTCGCCGGTTTTCAGATCCTTCGCCTCCACAGCATGCCTGTCCGGATGGACGGCTACGGCCTCGGTCTCCGTCTTCACCCCGGCCCCTGTAAGGGCCGCGAACTTCTCCGGCGTATTGACAATCAGTCCGCTTTTTTCCTGGATCACCCCGCCCACGTAGTAGGGCAGTCCGCAGCCCGCGTAGGAGATGTCCCTGCCCTTGGTGAGGACCGTCACCTCGCAGGAGCGGTCCTCCCGCATCAGCTTGGCGGCGGCCTTGGTGCCGGCGGCTACGCCGCCTAAAACCAGTACCTTCATTGCTCTTCTCCTTAATTTAATAAGTGTTTGTTCCCAGAATACTCGATTTCCGCCGGGTTGTCAACGGGAAACGCTCTCCAGCCTGAGGACCGCCGCCAGCTGCCGGATATACTCCGGCGTGGTGCCACAGCATCCGCCCAGAATGCCCGCCCCGGCTCCCGCCAGAGCGCCCATGTGCCGGGCGAAGTCCTTCGGTCCCATGCTGTAATGGGCCTGTCCCATTTCGTCTATCGCCGGCAGCCCCGCGTTGGGCTTGGCGATCACCGGAATATCGACCGCCTCCCGGATGGAGCGGACAACGGCCTCCAGCTGATCCGGCCCCACGGAGCAGTTGACACCCACGGCGCTGGCTCCCAGCTCCTGCGCCATAGCCGCCGCCTCCCGGACCGTCCCGCCGAACAGCAGTCCTCCGTCGGCCTCCGCCGAGAAGGACACCATCACCGGAAGCCCCAGCTCCGCCGCCGCATCCAGAGCCGCCGCAGCCTCATCCATCCCCATCAGGGTCTCCACCGCCAGAAGATCCGCTCCGGACTCCGCCAGCGCCTCCATCTGCTCCCGGTAGGTACCGTATGCCTCTCCGTAAGGCATATCCCCCACCGGCTCCAGCGGACGCCCCAGGGTGGACAGGTCTCCCGCCACCAGCGCCCGGTCTCCGGCGGCTTCTTTCGACAGGGCGGTCAGCACGGCATTCAGCTCCTTCAATCGATCCTCCAGGCCAAAATGCCGCAGCCCCGGCCGGTTGGCGGAGAAGGTAGAGGCCATGATGACTCTGCTCCCCGCCTCCACGTACCCCCGCTGAAGTTCCAGCAGAACCTCCCGGTGTTCCAGCACCCACAGCTCCGGGGAAACGCCCACCGGCATCCCCGCCGCGCGGAGGCTGGAGCCGGTAGCGCCGTCCAGCAGCACCGGTCCCCGAGCGGCCAGCCGGGAAAATTCCTCTTTCGTCATCCGGTCCTCCCCTTTATCATTTCACCGCATCCCGGTAGAAGGTCAGGATGCTCTCCATAAATCCCTGGTCCAGCTCCCGGACGCGGAATTTGTCCACCGAAGCGTAATACTCCCGCAGGACCTCCTCCGGAACGTCATAGCCGTACTGCTCATTGATCCGGCTCCCGATCTCGTTTATCTCGTCAGCGTAATCCAGGGCCTCCAGAGAATAGAACAGGCTGTTGTGCCCATTCCGGCGGCCCACATCGCAGACAAGATACCGCACATTGGGATTGGTTATCTCATTTTTCTTCGAAATAATACTCACCGTATCATATCCCACGGTGGTATCCTCGTCCCCATGGAGGATCAGCACCGGCGTATCCGTGGAATTGATGGCATCCACCGCCGTCAGGCCGAAGGTATCGCCGAAGGTCAGCTTCTGGTTCAGCCAGATGAATGGCTGCTCCAAATAGATCAGCGGCCCTATCATCCCCCTGCCCCATTCCATAATCATGGGCATGGCCTCATTGAACCCCGCCACGCTGGCGGAGGCTGTAATATCATGGTCAAAGTGGAAGATGGCCGCTGCGGCATACCCGCCCCAGCTGTGCCCGAACAGAAACACCGGCAGGCCGTCAAACCGGCTCTCCCCCTCCACCCAGGTCAGGGCGGCATCCAGGTCCAGCACCGACTGATTCAGGCCGATGCAGTTCTTCCCTTCGCTGTCCCAGCAGCCGGTGTTGCTGTAGCACAGCACCTGATAGCCGTGGTCCGCGAACCACATCATCTCCGGCAGATAGCTCCCCTCGCCGCCGCCCAGACCGTGAGCGATGACCACCAGTCCCCCGGCGTTATCCCCGCAGTAGAGGTGCCCCGTCAAGCGGTTCTCCCCGGAGAGAAAGCTCACCGGCTCCCGGTCATACCGGTCCGCAATGTCCTCATAGAGGATGCTGGAGGTAAGCCCCGCCTCCGGCGGCTCTGTTCGGGCGAAGGTATCGTTCATCAAAGCCTGTACCACGATGGGGGACGCGATGCAGAACAGCGCCAGCAGCGCCAAGAGGAGAATGCCGGTGATTTTCAGGACCTTTTTCTTGGTTTTCATTGTGTTGCCTTTCTTTACGCAAATTGTGGGACCGTCATTAGGCCTGCGGCCCAACGACCGGTCCGGCGGCGCACGCGCCGCCTCCCTGCCGCAGCCGCCACCGCAGCCCGCTGTACCGCCGCTGCTGCTTGTCGTTGGCGGCCATGCGGCCCAGCGCGCCATCGTCGCCCACCACCACCAGCAGCTCCCTGGCCCGGGTGACGCCGGTATACAGCACCCCCCGCACCATCAGCGCCGGAGCGGCAGGCAGGGCCACCAGCACCACCGCCTTGTACTCGCTGCCCTGGCTCTTATGTACCGTCACAGCGTAGGCAAGCTCCAGCTCCCCCAGCATGTCCGCCGTATAGGTGGCCGTGCGGTCGTCGAACCGGATGCTCAGCAGTTCCCCGGCGGGGTCGATGTCCTCCACCACGCCCACATCGCCGTTGAAGATCCCCGACCCGGTGACCCCGTCCCCCCGGACCCACAGCACATCATAATTGTTCCGGATCTGCATCACCCGGTCCCCGGTGCGGAAGGTCAGCTCCCCCCACACCTTCTGCCGCTTCTCCGGCGCGGGCGGATTCAGCGCCGCCTGAAGGGCCCGGTTCAGCGCCCCGGTGCCCCACTCCCCTTTCCGGGTGGGGCACAGCACCTGAATCTGCTCCGGCTCGACCCCCATATTCTGCGGCAGCCGGGTCTTGCACAGCTCCACCACCAGATCCACCGCCGTCAGGGGGTCCCGGCGGCGCATAAAGAAGAAATCGCTTCGGGCGGTGTTCCGCAGCTCCGGAACCTGCCCCTCGTTGACCGCGTGGGCCGCCCGGATGATGGCTGAGGCCTGGGCCTGCCGGAAGATCTCCGTGAGCCCCACCGTCTCCACCCGTCCCGAGCGGATCAGGTCCCCGAACACGTTCCCCGGCCCCACCGAGGGCAGCTGGTCCGGGTCCCCCACCATAATCAGGCGGCAGTCGTCCTTGATTGCGGACAGCAGCGCGTGCATCAGCGGCAGGTCCACCATGCTCATCTCATCCACCACCACGGCCTCCGCCAGCAGGGGCTCCTTCTCATTTTTCTGGAAGGTCAGCTCCCCGGAGTCCTCCCGCCAGCTCATGCCCAGACACCGGTGAATGGTCTGGGCCTCTCTGCCGCACAGCTCACCCAGCCGTTTGGCGGCCCGTCCCGTGGGCGCCAGCAGCAGGGTGGTACATCCCATCCGGTCCAGCATCGCCACGATGCCCCGGACGGAGGTGGTCTTGCCGGTACCGGGCCCGCCGGTGAGGAGGACCACGCCCTGCCTGGCTGCCAGCTCCACCGCCCGCCGCTGGGCGGGGGCGTAGGTCAGTCCCTGCTCCTCCTCGATTTGGCCGATGATGGCATCCACCCGGTTGGCCACGTAGTCCGGACGGTCCGCCTGACAGCGGAGCATCCGCTCCAGCTTCTCCGTGACGCCGGTCTCCGCGTCATACAGCCGCCGGAGGTAGCAGGCCTCTACCCTTGCCACCTGCTGGCAGCAAACGGCTCCCCGCCCGATGAGGGCGTCCAGGGAGGTCTCCGCCATATCCGCCGGGCAGTCGATGAGCTGGGACGCGGCGGCGATCAGCTTGTCCCTTGGCAGGAAGACATGGCCGTTGTTCAGATTATAGGTCAGCTCAAAGAGGACCGCCGCCTCCACCCGCCTCCGGCTGTCCCCGGCCATGCCCATGGACAGGGCGATCTCGTCCATGACGGCGAAATCCACCCCGTACAGCTCGTCCACCAGCAAATAGGGATTTTCCCGCACCGCGTCCAGGGCCTCGCCGCCGTACCGGCGATACAGCCGCAGGGCCAGGGACAAGGGCAGATCGTTGGAGGAGAGGAAGGACATCAGCCGCCGCATCCCGGTTTGATAGCGGAAGCTCTCCCCGATCTCTTTGGCCCGCCGGGGGGAGATTCCCTTGATCTTGGTCAGCTCTCCCGGATCCTCCTCCAGCACCATCAGGCTGTTGGCCCCGAAGCGCTGGACGATGGCGCTGGCGGTGGCGGGCCCCACGCCCTTGACCACCCCGGAGGACAGATAGCTCAATATCTCGTTTTCCTCCGTGGGCATATACCGCTCCACCTGATGAACCTCCACCTGGTCTCCGTGGACCGGATGGCTCACCCACCGTCCCGTCACCACCAGGTCCTCCCCGGGCGCGGCAAAGGGGATGGACCCCACTGCCGTCACCGCCTCGCCGTCGGAAGTGACCAGCCGGAGGACCGTGTAGCCGTTCTCCTCGTTCTGATAAATAACATGGGAGATGGTCCCGCTGATCGTGCATTCATTCATGGTACGGAACCCCCTCCCTGTAATCAAAAAAGAAAACTATACGGAAATACATTGGAAACGGTAAACAAATGAGAAACCGTTTCCCTGTGCGGCTCATCCTGCCAGAAAATCTGCCGCCTCGTCCCTGCCGCAAAGAATCACCCAGCGGTATCTCCCCGACAGGAGGCGGGCCAGCTTACAGCCCTCCTCGGTGAGGCCGCAGTCCACCAGAAGCGCCCTGCCGGACAGCCCCCGCTCCCGCCGCAGTCCGTCCAGAAACCGGAGCTGTTCCTCCAGCCGCTCCCCGTCCCCCTGGGCGGGCAGCACCAGTCCGATCTCCCTCCGGCGCTCCGGCCCCGCGAACAGCACCGCCCGCACCGCCGTCCACACCAGGGACGCCAGTCCGATGGCCGCCAGCAGCGCCACCACGCCGTCCTGCCATAGCTGCATAGCTTCCTCCTTCCGCCGCCCGGGGCGGCTCTCCGATTCGTTATGCCAGTCTATGCGGGACAGTCCGGATTTGACAGCCTCCGGCCGGCCTCAGATGAGGCTGGCTACGCCGAAGGTCAGGATGCTGATGGCTATCCCTGCGGCCAGCACCCCGGCAAAGATGGAGGGAATGGCCTTCCGCAGGGGCATGTCCAGAAAAGCGGCGGCCAGGGCCCCCGTCCAGGCCCCCGTCCCCGGCAGGGGGATGGCCACAAACAGCATCAGGCCAAGATACTTGTATTTCGTCACCTTCTGCCCCTTCAGATGGGCCTTTTTTTCCAGCTTGTCCACCAGCCGGTTCAGCCGGGGCAGCCTCCGGCGCATCCACTGGAAGATCCGCCGGATATACACCAGTATGAAGGGCACGGGCAGCATATTCCCGATGATGGCGGCCAGATACGCCGCCCACACCGGCAGGCCCCGGGCCACGCCGAAGGGGATGCCTCCCCGCAGCTCCACCACGGGCACCATCGACACAAGAATCGTAAAGCAGAACTCTCCCGCCGGGTTCTGCGTCAGCCACTGCATGATATCCATCGTAAACTTCTGCAACCTTTCTTTCCAGCCGCCCCCGCAGCGGGGCCGGTCATGCAAAAAGGCCCCGGCCCTAAAGCCGGGACCTCGATAATTCTATTTTACCACATCCGTTCCAAACCCGCAAGTGGTTTTCTGCGGGCGAAACGGGGCGGGTCACCTCTGCATCCGCCCCGACTAGCAATCCCGCCAACCCAAAATGCTTTTGACTCCCAAGCGGCCGCAGTGCCGCAAGGGAGTCCCGCCGGAATGGCCAGCAGGACTGTCCGTACGGTCCCCGCTGGCTATATTTTCTCATTGACATACAACGTCACCCGCCGCTGAATCAGGTCCACGGTCTCATCCAAAGTCTTGTCACCGGCAAAGTAGGCCTCGCAGGGCTCCTGTATGGTATCCAACAATTCCTGGTCATATATGCCAATCTTATCGATACGGCTAATAAAGTCCGTCAGCCGGTCATAATGCTCCTCCTCCAGAGGCGGAAGATTGCTGGCGGGACCATAGATGCCATAAACAAAAACACTGTGCTTGCCTCTCTGCTCAGCCTCAAAGCGTTTTCGGAAGTCGGCTCTATTTACAGGGAATCCGTTCTCACTTTCTGCCGGGGTATACTGGGGCAGCAGCATCCTGCGAAGGAAATCCCAGGCGGCTTCTTTATTCTTACAGCTGGCGGACATGGCGAGCCGTCCGCTCCGGATAGAAAAAAAGCTGCCTGTACTGCCGTCTGCCGTCGGATAGCCCACAAAGCCCGCGCGCCCGCCGCACCATGCGTCTATCTGCTGTATATCCCGCGCACACCATATTCCAAAGGTGTTCAGCATTTGGAGACCCTTCATCTGCCGCTCGCTCAGTTCTCTGTTTACCGCTTCATCGCCGGTCCAGGCAAACTCCTGCGGAAAGCTGTTGATAAATTCCAGGCTGGAACGGAATCCTTCGCTGTCGAAAGAACACTGGCCGGTTTCCCAGTCAATATAGCTGTCCGCAAGCATCGGGAACAGCGTTGAGAATATTTCACCCTTGTCAGAGCAGTAGTCCAAAACCGTGGCATCCTCCGGCATAGCGGAAAAAGCCTTCCATAACTCATCCAAATTCCAGCTGAATTGGTCGCCCACCACCTCCGGCGCACCCGCAAGAGTGCGGATGGCAAAATTGCTGAAAAGCATATAAAGCCCCCCATCCACCTCTGCGGCTTTCAGGGGCGCCTCCACAACGCTGTCCCGGCCCAACTCCGGGTCACTTTCGATATAGGGCCATAAATCTTCCAGATATCCCTTTTTTGCCATCTGCTGATAGGGAAGCGCGTTGATCCTGCCGCTGTGATTGTTTGTTGTTGTAAAGGTTTCCAGAATGTCAGGACATTTACCTGCCGTAATTTCTTTGAGCAGCCGGTCCATGCCCTGATGGCTGCCTTCGTCAATCCCCTCGGAGTAATCCACCACTTTGATCTGAATCTCGCCCTCATGTTCAGCGTTGAATCTGTCCACCATTTCCCGGTCCACCTGGCCAGACAAGGTTGCGTATGTCAAAGTGGGAACGCCATCCTCCCGCTGTTCGCCGCCTGCGGAAACACAGGCGGCGAGAGCCAGGAGCAATAGAAATGAACCGATGTATTTTAGACAGATTATAATCGTTTCATATTTTTTCCACATAATTTATCTTATCCGCGACAAGCTCCCAAAAACGTTTCGGGTTGGCTGCTAACGGAATGCCCATTTTCACAGGTAATAGTTTTGGTAACAATGATTGTACTATGATAATGGGGCTTATCTACTTCTGAGCAACTAGTTACTCGTATCTGTCCGGAAGTTTGGGATGTGGACATCTCGGCGTATCCACCGCATATAGCACATGTGGCCACCGGCTTTAGCGGCATAATTCCCTCATTCTCGTTTTCATGCGCCATCGCAGGCATCGCCATGCAGCTGAGGGACAGCATCAAGGCCAGCGCCATCGCCAGCAGCTTCCTGGTTCTCTTCATATTCGTTTCCTCCCGTAGTATTCAGTAATGTTTATCCGTCAAGGACAGATGTGCCGGGTTTCCAAAGGCTTCCGCGGTTCCTTTCGGTATCTATACGATACCATATTTAACTTTTTGTGTCTATGCCGTTTGGGGAAAATTAAGATTTACCCTAAACGGCAAGTTCCTGGCCTTGACATCTGTGAGAATATGCGCCATAATAACATAAAAAGGCAAACTTCTAAAAAATAAATACGGAAAGCAGAAAATATCATGGAAGAAATGTTGATAGGCCCATACATCCGGCAGAAGCGGCTGGACAAGGGCTGGACCCAGGAATACCTCTGCGATGGCATCTGCACCGCACCAACCCTCTCCCGCATTGAAACCAACGACCGCACACCCTCCAGCAGTGTACTCAAGGCGCTGCTGGAACGCCTTGGTCTGCCTGCCGGGCAGTTCTTTGCCCTGCTCAGTGAAAACGACACTGCCGTGAACAAACTGCAAAAGAAAATTCGAGACAATAAAATTCGGTTCCGACGCGCGGCAGAACCAGATCAGAGCGCTATTCGAGAGCAAATTCTGTATGACCTCAAAACATTGGAAGCATTGGGCGGGGAGGACAACCGGTTTGTTCAACAGTACATATTAAGTACGAAAGCCAGTATTGGCACGACAGATGGGCCATACTCCCTGGAGGAGAGGCTGGAGATGCTGATGGAAGCGATCCAGTTGACAGTTTCCCGCTTTGATTTGAAGAATATTCCCGGTTTTCAGTACAGCATAATGGAAGTAACCATTATCAACCAGATTGCAGTAACTTATGCAAGTATGGGAGACAGAAAAAAAGCAATCTCCATTTCCAGAAGATTGCTGAAATACATTGAGAAATATAATAAAGACCTGGAAAAATACCCCCGGCAGTTCTGCCTGGTCGCCCACAACTGTGCTATTAATCTTGCACTGGAAAAGCAATATGAAGAAGCTATAGAATTGGCGCAAAAGGGTCAGCGGATATCTGTCCAAAAGGGTGATTATCAGTTTTTGCCCGGATTCCTGTCAACGCAGGCGGAGTGTTGCTTTTTCTTGGGAGAGCTGGAAAAAAGCAAGCACCTCTACTACCAGGCGTATTCTCTTTATGCCGTACTCGAAGATGATGCAAATTGTGCTATTTTAGCAAGTGAAATGAAGGCGCGCCTGGGATTAGAAGTGCCATACTAAAGATGGTCATCCGCATACAGCCCCACTTCCTCACTCATTACCATCACCGGCTCCTCTGGAGGCTCCGGACCCAGAGGCTCTTCGATGACAGGAGGCTGGGGCAAATCAGACTCGTTGGCTGCATAGGCATGTCCTGGCAGCAGCGACAGGCACAGCAGGAAAGACAACAGTAAAGAAGTTAATTTTTTCAGCATGGGAGTTCCCCCTTCTCTTTTTCCCATTATACACCATATTGCGGAGTCTGTCATTGCCGTTTCAGGTAAGTTTCAAATTTACCTGAAACGGCAAGTTGGGCCGGGGCATACGCCCCGGCCCCTTCTTTTACCGCGCCAAAAACCGTTACTGCTCCGCGCCGGTGATATAGGCGACAATCAGCGCTTCCAGCTCATCCGCCGTATACGTTTTATCCGGCTGTTTTTTGATGATCTGGATCAAATCGAACATCGCGGCCTTCTGGATAATGGCAATTTCCTTTTCGTTTGGCATTTCAACAGCCTCCTTTTATCATCGATGGTTACATTATAACACATCGCCCGAAAAACGTAAAGAGCGGAAAACGCCCCGGCCCCTTCTTTTACCGCGCCAGCACCTTCCTCAGGTACTGCCCCGTATAGCTCCCCTCGCAGGCGGCCACCTCCTCGGGGGTGCCGGTGCAGACGATGGTCCCGC
>JAAZZJ010000006.1:10888-23450 GCA_014237695.1 Oscillospiraceae bacterium
TTCCCAAAAGCGGCCTGAGATACTGCCCGGTATAGCTCCCCTCCACCAGGGCCACCTCTTCGGGAGTGCCCTGCGCCACTATAGTGCCGCCCCGATTGCCCCCCTCGGGGCCCAGGTCGATGATGTGGTCCGCGCACTTGATGACGTCCAGATTATGCTCGATGACCACCACCGTATTCCCCGCGTCCACCAGCCGCTGCAGGACCTCCAGCAGCTTGCCCACGTCGTCGGTATGCAGGCCGGTGGTAGGCTCGTCCAGAATATAGATGGTGCTGCCGGTACTCCGCTTTGACAGCTCGGTGGCCAGCTTCACCCGCTGTGCCTCGCCGCCGGAGAGGGTGGTGGATGCCTGGCCCACCTTGATATACCCCAGGCCCACGTCACACAGGGTCTCCATCTTCACCGCGATTTTGGGCAGAGGCTTGAAGAACTCCCTGGCCTCCTCGGCGGTCATCTCCAGCACCTCGTAAATATTCTTCCCCTTATAGCGCACCTCCAGGGTCTCCCGGTTGTACCGCCTGCCCTTGCAGACCTCGCAGGGCACGTAGATGTCCGGCAGGAAGTGCATCTCGATTTTCAGCAGCCCGTCCCCGGAACAGGCCTCGCACCGCCCGCCCCGGACGTTGAAGCTGAACCGTCCGGAGTTATAGCCTCTGGCCTTGGCCTCCGGCGTGGAGGCAAACAGCTCCCGGATATCGTTGAACACGCCGGTGTAGGTGGCGGGGTTGGACCGGGGAGTCCGGCCGATGGGGCTCTGGTCGATGTTGATGACCTTGTCCAGATACTCCTCCCCCTCGATGGCCTTGTGCTTTCCCGGACGGCACTTCATCCGGTTCAGGTCGGCCCCCAGCCGCTTGAACAGGATCTCATTCACCAGCGAGGATTTCCCGGACCCGGACACGCCGGTGACGCAGGTCAGCGTCCCTAGAGGGATGTCCACATCAATGCCCCGCAGGTTGTTCTCCGCCGCTCCCCGGACGGTGAGGAGCTTCCCGCTGCCCTGCCGCCGCTTCTCCGGAACGGCGATATACCGCTTCCCGCTGAGATACTGGCCTGTGAGGGAGGCGGGATCGGCGGCCACCTCCTCCGGCGTACCGGCGGCGATGATGTTCCCGCCGTGGACCCCCGCGCCGGGGCCCACGTCGATGATATAGTCGGCGGCGCGCATGGTATCCTCGTCATGCTCCACCACGATGAGGGTGTTGCCCAGATCCCGCAGCTTCCGCAGGGTCTCCAGCAATTTGTCATTGTCCCGCTGGTGGAGCCCGATGGAGGGCTCATCCAGAATATACAGCACCCCCATAAGGCTGGACCCGATCTGTGTAGCCAGCCGGATACGCTGGCTCTCGCCTCCGGAGAGGGTGGCGGCGGACCGGCTGAGGGTCAGATACTGGAGCCCCACGCTCCTGAGGAAGCCCAGCCGGGAGCGGATCTCCTTCAATATCTGGTCCGCGATCATGCTCTGCGTCCTGGTGAGGGTCAGCCCCTCCATGAATTTCAGCGCCTCGGACACCGGCAGGGTGGTAAAATCGTGGATGCTGCTGCCTCCCACGGTGACGGCCAGACTCTCCATTTTCAGCCGCCTGCCCTTGCATACCGGGCAGGGGCACTGACTCATGACCTCCTCCAGCTCCCGGCGGGAGGCCTCGGACTGGGTGTCCCGGTAGCGGCGCTCGACATTGTTGCAGATGCCCTCAAAGGGCTGGCGCAGAGTGCCCTTGCCCCGGGGCTGGTCATAGTGCAGCTCCAGATTTTCCCCCTTGGTGCCGTAGAGGATGATATCCCTGACCTCCCTGGTCAGGTCCTTCCAGGGGGTAGTGAGCTTGAACCTGTATTTCTTCGCCAGTGCGTCGAAGTACATTCGGCTGATGCCGTCCCCCCGGATGTTGTTCCATCCGGAGCATTGAATGGCTCCCTCCAGAATGGTCTTCTCCCCGTCGGGGATGATAAGGTCCGGGTCCACCTTCAGCTGGCTGCCCAGGCCGGTGCAGGCGGGGCAGGCTCCGAAGGGATTGTTGAAGGAAAACATCCGGGGAGCCAGCTCCTCGATGGACACACCGCAGTCCTCGCAGGCGTAGTTCTGGGAGAACAGCAGGTCCCGCTCCTCCTGAAGGATGTTGGCAATGACGATGCCCCCCGCCAGATTGGAGGCGGTCTCCACGCTGTCCGTCAGCCGCTGGCGGATGTCCGGCCGGACGATCAGGCGGTCCACCACGATCTCGATATTGTGCTTTTTGTTCTTGTCCAGCTTGATCTCCTCAGTGAGTTCATAGAGGGACCCGTCCACCCGCGCCCGGACATAGCCGGACTTCCGGGCGTCCTCGAAGACCTTGGCATACTCGCCCTTCCTGGCCCGGACCACCGGAGCCAGAATTTGAATCCGCGCCCCCTCGGGAAGCTCCAGGATCTGATCGATGATCTGGTCAATGGTCTGCTGGCGGATCTCCTTCCCGCAGACAGGACAGTGGGGGGTGCCCACCCGCGCCCAGAGGAGGCGGAGGTAGTCGTAGATCTCCGTCACCGTGCCCACGGTAGACCGGGGGTTCTTGCTGGTGGTCTTCTGGTCGATGGAGATGGCGGGGGAGAGTCCGTCGATATAGTCCACGTCCGGCTTCTCCATCTGGCCCAGGAACATCCGGGCGTAGGAGGAGAGGGACTCCACATACCGCCGCTGTCCCTCGGCGTAGATGGTGTCGAAAGCCAGGGAGGATTTCCCGGAACCGGAAAGGCCGGTCACCACCACCAGTTTGTCCCGGGGGATCTCCACGTCCACGTTCTTCAGGTTGTTCTCTCTCGCGCCCTTGATATAAATTTTATCCTGCATGGGTGTCGTCTCCTGTTTGCGTTAGAGTAGCCTTCCGCATGGCTACCATAAGAATAAACGAACAAATTTTCTGTGTCAAGCCCTGATCTGAATTTTTTTCGCCAACCGCAGGGCGCCGTCCCGAAGAATCTCGATATTTTCCTCCTCCAGCACCGTGTCCTTATTGGTATGGATACGGTCCATGTAATAGCCGAGGCTCTTCTTCCGTTTCAGGGCGCAGACCCCCACACCCTTTCTAAACGCCTTGTTGTCGGAGGGGTAAAAGCCAAAGCCCCGGACCACCTCCACGACCTTCTCCCCCCGGCCCTGGAAGGCCGCTTCAATGCGGTCCAGCATCGCCGGGTCCTTCTCTTTCATAGCCCAGCCGGGAAAGAACTGGATGAAGTCCCCATCGGACACGCAGTCGAAATTGATGTTCAGCGTCTCTTTTTTGGCTTTTTTGTGGGCCTTGGTGAACGCCGCCGAGCCGAACAGGCCCTTCTCCTCGTTGTCAAAGAAGACGAAGCAGACCTCTTCCCGGTCCGCCTCCGGCATGGCCAACGCCGTTTCCAACAGAGTAATCACGCCGCTGGTGTTGTCGTTGGCGGTGTGCCGGTTGGCCGGGCCGTCGATGATCCACCAGACAAAAAAGATGCACAGCGCAATGGACGTGACGGGCATCAGCGGCAGGAGTACCGGGGAGTGCAGTTCCACGGTCAAGGCGAGAAGGATTCCCTCCACCACCGCCACCACCAGGAACAGCGGGATCACCAGCAGCAGCTGGTAGCAGATATAAAAGAACATATTCCGGGGCGTGATAAAATTGGGGATGGGCAGCACGGCGCAGGTGTCATAATGGGCGGAGAAGATGACCTTCGCCGTGTCCGGGTCGCCCGCGACCACGTTTTTTGCGGCGAAGCCCTCTTCCACCTTGGGCGCGCAGCCCGCGGCCTCCAGCTCCCCGCAGAGCCAGGCACGGAAAGCCTCCTTTTGCTTTTTGGATTTCCGGACCTGGAAAGCCTCCATAATTTTCATAGACTGCGGCAGCATCGTTACGTTTCCTCCGACCGTCCTAATAAATAATCTGTGGTCACACCGAAATAGTCCGCAAGGATCATTAAAGAAATGCCGGGAATATTGATTTCTCCATATTCAATTTTTTGGTAATGACTTGTCGTACAACCCAATAATTCCGCCATTTCAGATTGTTTCATTTTCTTGTCTTTGCGCAGTTTTTTTAATCTTTGTGCAAGTTCCGCCATTTCAGGCTTTTTCTGATTATTCATAAAAACCTCTTGACACATAGTAAAATTGGGTGTACACTAAACACATAGTTAAACTGTGTATTTAGGGGGGACGACTTGATGAAAAATATTTATCTTTGGCTCTACGAGCGTTATGCTGTGCCAAAATTGAAAGATCTCAATAAAGCGCACACAGAAATCACAGCAACATTTGCCGAGCGCGTAGGGTTGTCTCAAACAAACCGTTTGCGCCTGGACGATTTAACAGGCAATATGCGTTTGCAATGGGGCGCAGAAGTGTTTGCCCTAGGGGCCGATTCGGTTTGCGCATGAACGCACCGCGCACCCAACCCAAGGATTGCTCCTGGCTAACTTACTTCCTTCCGCAGCTCGATGATCCGGTCTCTTAGCACCGCCGCGTACTCGAACTCCATCATCTTGGCGGCTTCCTTCATCTGCTTCTCCAGCTTGGCAATCTCCTCCGCTACCTCGGACCTGGTCAGCTTCTTCCCGGACCTCTTCTGGGCCTCCGCCTCGGACTTCGACAGCTCCAGAATCTCCCGCACGGACTTGATGACCGTCCTGGGCACGATCCCATGCTCCTTATTAAAATCATCCTGTATCTTCCGCCGCCGCTCGGTCTCATCCATGGCGGAGCGCATACTCCTCGTAACGGTATCCGCGTACAGGATGACCATGCCCTCCGCGTTCCGGGCCGCCCGGCCGATGGTCTGGATGAGGCTGGTCTCACTGCGGAGGAAGCCCTCCTTGTCCGCGTCCAGAATGGCGACCAGACTGACCTCCGGCATATCCAGGCCCTCCCGCAGGAGGTTGATGCCCACCAGCACGTCAAATTCTCCCAGCCGCAGGTCCCGGATCAGCTCCATCCGCTCGATGGTCTCTACGTCATGGTGCATGTACCGCACCTTGATCCCCGCTCTTTGCAGGTATTGGGTCAGATCCTCCGCCATCTTCTTGGTCAGGGTCGTCACCAGCACCCGCTCATTCCGGGCAGACCGGGCGTTGATCTCTCCGATGAGATCGTCGATCTGCCCCGCCACGGGCCGGACCTCCACTCTGGGGTCCAGCAGGCCCGTGGGCCGGATGACCTGCTCCACGATCTGATCCGCCTGACTGCGCTCGTACTCCGCCGGGGTGGCGGAGACGAACACCGCCTGATGGAACCGCTCCTGGAACTCGTCGAATTTCAGGGGCCGGTTATCGAAGGCGCAGGGCAGGCGGAAGCCGTACTCGATAAGGCTCTCCTTCCGGGCCCGGTCGCCGTTGAACATGGCCCGGACCTGGGGCAGGGTCACGTGGCTCTCATCCACGAACAATACGAAATCGTCCGGGAAGTAGTCGATCAGCGTCATGGGCGGGGACCCCACAGGCCGTCCGGAGATGACCCTGCTGTAGTTTTCGATGCCGTTGCAGTACCCCAGCTCCCGCATCATCTCGATGTCATAGGTGGTCCGCTGGCGGATGCGCTGGGCCTCCACCAGCTTGCCGTTCTCCGCAAACCAGCGCTCCCGGTCGTCCAGCTCCCGCTCGATCTCCCCCAGAGCCCGCTCCATTTTCTCCCTGCTGACCACGTAATGACTGGCGGGCCAGACGGGGATGTTGGACAGCCGCCGGGTGATGCTCCCGGTAACGGGGTTGATCTCACTGATCCGGTCGATCTCGTCCCCGAAAAATTCCACCCGCAGGGCGGAGTCCCTCCAGTAAGCGGGCCATAATTCCACAGTATCGCCCCGCACCCGGAACATGTTCCGCTCGAAGGCGATGTCGTTGCGCTCATACCGGATGTCCACCAGCCGGTGCAGCAGCGTGTCCCGGCCCATGCAGTCCCCCACCCGCAGGGAGACCATCATCTTCTCAAAATCGTCCGGCTCCCCCAGACCGTAGATGCAGCTGACGGAGGACACCACGATCACGTCCCGCCGCTCCAGCAGAGAGGCGGTGGCGCTCAGCCGCAGGCGGTCGATTTCCTCATTGATGGAGGCGTCCTTTTCAATGAATGTGTCCGTATGGGGGATATAGGCCTCCGGCTGGTAGTAGTCGTAGTAGGACACGAAGTATTCCACCGCGTTGTTGGGGAAGAACTCCTTGAACTCCTCGCACAGCTGGGCGGCCAGGATCTTGTTGTGTGCCAGCACCAGGGTGGGCCGCTGGACGGCCTCGATGACCTTGGCCATGGTGTAGGTCTTGCCGGAGCCGGTGACGCCCAGCAGGATCTGCTCCCGCAGGCCGTCCTCGATGCCCTGGGCAAGCCTGGCGATGGCCTGTGGCTGGTCGCCGGAGGGGGTGTATTCGGATACTACCTGAAAAGCGGGCATAGGCTGCCTCCTCTGTATGCGATTTAAGAACCTGTATTCATAGACGGCGTGCATCGCCTGTGAATACAGGCCCTGAAGCGGGCAGTTGCTTACAGCTGGTAACTGCCCGGTAAAAATGACGGTTCATTTCCGCTTGGCAATCAGGAAAGGGATGCCTGCAAGCACCGGCCCAGCGGCGCGCCTCTCAAGGGGGACCAAAAAGACGCCGCAGGGCGGCGCTTTGAGGGGTTTCGAACAGGTGCTAAAGCAGTCCTGACTCGGCCATGGACACGTAGTCGTTATCCGCTACAATGACATGGTCCACCAGCCGCACGCCCATCGTCTCCAGCGCCTCCCGAACCATCCGGGTGGCCACCCGGTCCTCGTGGGAGGGCAGGGCCACGCCGCTGGGATGGTTGTGGGCCAGCACCACCATCACCGCCTTGGAGCGCAGGGTGTTCTCCATGATCTGCCGGATGTTGAGCCCCACGCTGCCCAAATCTCCCTCACCAAGCTTGTACAGCCCCTTCTTTTTGCCCTTCCCGTCCAGGCAGAGCTGGTACATGACCTCGGAGGCATGGGCGATGAAGAGCCGCCGGAAGAATTCCCCGATCCGCTCCCGGGTGTCCAGGATGACCTCGCAGTCCTCCCCCGACATCAGCACCCGCTGATACAGAGCGGGGACCAGCCGGACCAGCACCGCCGCCTTTTCCTTGATGTAGGGCACCTCCATCAGCTCCTCCGCCGGAGCGGACAGCACTGCCTGCAAGCTGCCGAACCGCTCGATGAGGGCGTGGGCGATGGGGTTGGTGTCCCTCTGGGGGATGGCGTAATAGAGCAGCAGCTCCAGCAGTTCGTGGTCGGCAAAGGATTCCGCCCCGCACCGGAGGAATTGCTCGCGTTTTCTGTCTCTGTGGCCATCGTGGACGCCCATTGGCTTCTCTCCTCCTTCCCGCCGGCCTGCCGCCCGGCGGAACCTTTTTCCCGCTATTGTATCACACAAACACATGTTTCACAAGAGCGTTTTTTAAGATTTCCTCATTTTCTTCCCAGGGCCGTCCGCCGCCGTTCAGGCCAGATCTCCCATCTGGGACTGATAGATGTCCCGGTAGACGGGGCACCGTTCCAGCAGTTCCTCATGGCGGCCCGCGCCGGTGATCCGGCCATTCTCCAGCACCAGGATCAGGCTGGCGGCCATAATGGAGCTGACCCGCTGGGCGGCGATGACCGTGGTGATGCCCGGATACCGCTCCCGCAGCGCCTGCCGCAGCCGGGCGTCCGTCTGATAATCCAGGGCGGAGGCCGCATCGTCCAGGATCAGGATCTCCGGCTGGGCGGCCAGAGCCCGGGCGATGCACAGGCGCTGCTTCTGTCCTCCGGAGAAGTTGGCCCCCTTGATGTCCGCGCCGCAGTCCCAGCCTCCGGGCTTCTCCGCGATAAAGTCCGCCGCCATGGCGTCCTCCGCCGCCCGGAGAAGCTCCTCATCGGTCAGGGGCCGGCCCAGCGAGATGTTGTCCCGGATAGACTCCGCGAAAATCACGTCACTCTGAAAGGCCGCGCCGAATTTCTCCCGCAGCGCCCGCTTGTCATAGGTCCGCACATCCCGGCCGTCCACGTACACCGTCCCCTCGTCCGCGTCATAGAAGCGCATAAGCAAACGGATCAGTGTACTTTTGCCCGCGCCGGTGTGCCCGATGATGCCCAGGGTTTCGCCCCGCTTCAGCCGGAAGCTGATGCCGTCCAGGCATTTTTCCCGCCGGCCTCCGGCGAAGGAGTCGGCGTTTTCCTCCGGCCGTGTTCCGGCGTGGGTAAAGGATACACGGTCGAACTCGATCAGCGCCCCGTTTTCCCGGCGCTCCTCCGCCGGGGGAAGCACCGGCTGGTCCTCTGGGGTGCGGAGGACCTCTCCGATCCGGTCCGCCGAGGCCGCGGCCTTGGAGAGAAGCAGGAAAATGCGGTTGAAGGACATGGCGCTGTGGAGAATCAGGTTAAAATAGATGAGAAAGGCCAGGATGACCCCTGGCTCCGCCGCGCCGCTGTCCACCCGCCGGGCGCCCACCAGTACCACCAGGATCAGCCCCAGATTCATGAACATCTGCACCGCCGGGGCGGGAATAGCCATGACGGTGCTGGCGGTGAGGTCGCTGCGGGTCAGACGGCGGTTGACCTCCTGAAAGCGCCGTTCCTCCCAAGCCTCCTTGCGCAGGGCCTTGATGACCCGGACGCCGGCGGCGTTTTCCCGCATGACCCGGGTCATCCGGTCCACCTCCTGCTGTACCCGGTCGTACAGGGGGACGCCCTTCCGGGAGACAAAGATCACGATAGCCGTCATCACCGGGGCCAGCACGCACAGCACGGAGGCCAGCGCCGCGTCCATGGTCAGCGCCACGCACACGCCGCCCACCAGCATGATGGGTGCCCGGACGCCTACGGTCTGGCTGGAGGTGATAAAGTTCTGAACATTGTAGGAATCCGACGTCATCCGGGAGATAAGGGAGGGCAGGCCGAACCGATCCGCCTGACCGCCGGAGAGGGTTAGGGTGCGGGCAAAGAGGTCCTGCCGCAGCGCCCGGGTGCAGTCCCGGGACACGGCCACCGCCGACTGGTTGGCGAAAATATTTCCCCAGCGCACCGCCCAGGCAAGTCCCACCATGACCAGCCCCCAGCCTGCCACCGGTCCCGCCTGTCCCCGGGGGGCCAGCCGGTCGATGATGTACTCCAGCACGTAGGGAATGAGAAGCTCCAGGAAGGCGGAGAGGATTTTGACGGTCATACCCAGTCCAATCCGCCGCAGATACCGGCGCATGTAGTGAAGTATCAGCTTTAACGCAGTCCCCTCCCTCCCGGAATTGTCAGCTACAGTATACGACAGCCTAAGGCGTTTGTCCAGTATCCCGGACCGCTTCTTTCAGTGAAAACGGCGGATTCGCGCCAAAGCAGGCAGCTTTATACAAAATTTTTGTCAAGCCCTTGCCGGACAATCGGATTTATTGTATCATAAATGAAAGCTGGAGTATTTTGCGGAGCGATTGCCGCACAAGAATGGACTCCATGGTAGATGAAGATACGCCGCAGAAACAAGGGAAAATACCGGGAAATTAAGGAGTATACTATGACGGCCGATAAAGCAGATAGAAACAAAACCATCGATACGCCACTGAGTAAAGGACAGGCTTTTCTTGATCGCTGCATTACAGTTACTCAAAGGCAGGCTGATCTTGACACCGTTATGGATAAAACGATTAATGGGGACATGTTTGGGGTGTGTCCCTTGCTTCCGCCAGAGAGTGTTGATCTAATCATTGCAGATCCGCCCTATAATCTAACCAAAACTTTTAGTGGTACAACATTTACAAAGAAAAAAGAGATTGATTATGAAGAGTATACTCGTCAATGGCTGCGGGCGGTAAAGCCCCTTTTGAAGGAAGATGGTTCAATATATGTCTGCTGTGATTGGGAAACCAGCCTTATTGTCGGTAGAGTGCTGGGTGAATTTTTTCACGTAAGAAACCGGATTACATGGCAGCGGGAAAAAGGGCGCGGCGCAAAAGCAAACTGGAAAAATGGACTGGAAGATATTTGGTTTGCAACTAACAGCAACCAATATGTATTCCATCTTGACGCTGTCAAAATTCGCAAAAAGGTTATTGCTCCTTATCGTGAGGACGGAGAGCCGAAGGACTGGACAGAAACTGAGGACGGCAATTACCGCAATACCTGCCCATCAAATTTTTGGGACGATATCACGATTCCTTTTTGGTCTATGGCAGAAAATACTGCGCATCCAACCCAAAAAGCGGAGAAATTGATTGCCAAGATTATGCTGGCAAGCTCGTCAGAGAACGATGTTGTTTTCGATCCTTTTTTAGGATCAGGAACAACAAGTGTAGTCGCAAAAAAACTCAACCGGCACTATATTGGAATTGAAATAGAAGCTCAATATTGTGTCTGGGCAGAGCAGCGTATTGAAATGGCAACAGGCAACAAGGAAATTCAGGGATATGTAAACGGTGTTTTTTGGGAACGCAATTCTTTATCTGAGCAGAAGGCGTCCCGGCGGGGTACAAAAAAAGCGCCGTCCTCAAAAAGTCATATACGCAAGACAGATCCATCCATGCCAAGAGCAGAAGCGGATAATCACTGAGGACTTTATTTCCCTTTGAGGAGTGTAAACAAATGTATCATAAAGAAGTGATCGAGCAGCTTGTAAAATTTATATCGGAGAGAGACGGAATAGCAGATAAAAGCAGGCTGGCGCCTCAGGTACAGCAATCATTTTGTCTTGTAAAAGAGCGCAGTGTGTTTTACGGAAAATGGTTTGCCATAAGATTTTGCTCCGCTGCATCCAAAAACTTCAGCAATACCGTTCTATCTTTATCCGCTCTTCATAAATACGATCATATCCCTTTCATTGTTTGTCTCGTTACACCAGAGAAAAATTATTTGTTGCTGGCGAATACGACTTTTCTGAAAAAAATCAGTCATTCGTCTCAAGAGCTGAGGCGGGACAATATCAAAGGCAGCTTTAATGGGAGCGATATAATACGAAGATTTGAGGGAGTGCAGAACAGCCCGCCCAATTTTGAGTTTCTCTTTAGTTCGCACGAAAACTATACCTTTGAGGAAAACCTTGACCGATTGGTTGAAGCAACGGGCAACATTGCACCCACCGGGAGTCGTTTTACTCCTTCCGAAGCACAAATTGAGTGTATACGGCAGTCCGTTGGCCGGGCAGATTCATTTTTGCATTCGGAAGAATACGGAATATTGGACAAGGACTTGAATGATCGCGTCCATTCTGTAGAATCAGAAATTATAATTGCGGCATTTATTGACAACGTAAATTTACGCGGACGGATTATAGAATATTTGATTACTGCGGACGATGATTTGAAAGCTGTGCTTATGAGGTGTTTGCAGACCCGGAAGCCTCTTCCGGAAATATTTACGGCGGATAAGCTGGGGGACTATGAACGTGAGTTTGATAGCTACCTCACTGCAACGGATATTAAGACAAAAGTGCTGTTTCTGTCCAGCAATCCCAAGGGCTACAATATTGATAAACTTCTTTCATTCCTTGCAGAAGACAAAAGTGTATATTTGATTTATGTTGTGACAATTGACGAGCATAAGACCGTTCAAACCCGCTTATGCTCCATGTTCAATCGACAGCTGCTGTCCGGTACAAGGATCATTAGGCACTGGGCGGGAAGAAATTCGCGCGGTGTGACACAATATGATGGCAAAGCACTTGAAGCTATTGTGGAAGACTTTGACTCCGGCATCGATTACATCGCTGCACAGGACTTTATTTCGGAGTGTTTCTGCACCTGATCCCGTGCAGAAAGAAGTCCGATCAAGCTCTGCGGGGAGTACCAAATTTTTGAGGCGGACTGAACCGCACGTTTGCTTTTTACCATCGGCAAGCAGACTATGACCTGGACACGGGCCGCATTCATGTTCCGCGCCGTCTGCTGAATTCATATCCAACGCTACTTATAGCAATCCTCAGAATTCCTGGCAAAAGCTCGGGGGTGCAAAGTGCGCATGGCCGCGTTGTCGTCCTTGGCGGGCGTCAGCCCGCCTGCGTCCTCCGCCTTGCCCTGCACGCTTTGTCCTCCCCTCCTTTTTTGTCATGAATTCTGAAGCTTGCTATAGTATTAGGTACAACGATTATAAGGTTGCCAGAGACAAAACAGAGGCGGCAGACGCAGAAGGAAACCCCGGCGGTGGAGGACTCCCTGCAAGCGGAAGGTATATCCTGCGAGATTTGGCAGATACTATTTCCAAGACGACTGCAAGGAGATGCGCTATGGAAATTTCAAAACAGGAGTATCAAAAATTTGTGCAGGACCGGGCGAAAAGTTCGCCCATTGTCAAGAACTGCGCCCTGGCCTTTGTTATTGGCGGTGGCATCTGCGTGCTGGGACAGGCCGTCATGGACGGCTGGACCGCCTTGGGCCTGGAGAAGACCGACGCAGGGACCGCCACCTCCATATGCCTGGTGTTCCTGTCGGTGCTGCTGACGGGGATGAATCTGTATAACAAGCTGGGCCGCTACGGCGGCGCTGGGACGCTGGTCCCCATCACCGGGTTTGCCAACGCGGTAGCCTCCCCGGCCATTGACTTCAAAACGGAGGGCATGGTTACCGGCATGGCAGCCAAGATGTTTACCGTGGCGGGCCCGGTGATTGTTTTCG
>JAAZZJ010000070.1 GCA_014237695.1 Oscillospiraceae bacterium
ATACGCGCATCAACCCCGCCATGGACGAGCATGGGGAGATCAATATTCTGCTCTTCAATAGCCTTACCGCCCACGACGGGGACAACCAGGTTGTCCCCTGTCTGGCTGAAAGGTGGACTTTCGATGAAGCCAGCTGCACCTACACTTTTTATCTGGAGGAAGATGTCAGATGGCACGATGGAGAGCCTTTTACCGCCGGGGATGTGAAGTTTACCATTGAGGAAATCATGGACCCTGAAAATGGCTCCGAAAATGCGCCTAACTATGAGGACGTGGAGGAAATTACGGTGGTCGACGAACACACCATCTCCTTCCGTCTCTCCGCGCCCAATGCGGCTTTTCTGGATTATATGACGATGGCGGTGCTGCCCAGGCACTTGCTGGAGGGGGAGGATATGCAGGAATCCGCCTTCTTCCGCGCTCCGGTCGGTACCGGGCCCTACCGGCTGGCAGGCTGGGACGAGGGACAGGCCATTACCCTGGTCCGGAATGAGGACTACTTCAAAGGTCCCGCTCAGATTGAAACCATCATTTTCAAGATTGTTCCCGATGACAACGCCAAAGCCCTGCAGATGCAGGCCGGAGAGCTGACGCTGGCACATCTGACGCCTAAGGATACGGAAAATTTCCTGGGAAAAAAGGGGTACGCGGTGTATGAGATGAAGACCTCCGACTACCGGGGAATTCTCTTCAATTTTTGGAACTCCTATTGGACGGAGAACCGGGATTTGATTCCCGCTGTGTGCTGCGCAATCGACCGGCAGGCGATTCTTGACGCGGTTGTACTGGGGCGCGGAACAACGGCCTACAGCCCTCTCCAGCGGAACGTTTACAACAACGAGGATGTAGAGCGCTATGACTACGACCCCGAGCGCTCCAGGAGCATCTTGGAGGACGCCGGATGTGTCATGGGCGGCAGCGGCTTCTATGAACGGAATGGTCAGGAGGTGGGCTTTGTCCTCAGCGTGGGTGCGGGGGACCAGGTCCGGCTGGATATGGCGCAGGCTGCCGCCCAGCAGCTGCGGGAGGTGGGAATCAACTGCACCGTAGAGGTTCCAGCCAAGGTAGACTGGAGCGGACAGATGGCCTACCTCATCGGCTGGGGCAGTCCCTTTGATGCCGACGATCACACCTACAAGGTTTTCGGTACCGGCAAGGGCGCCAACTACTCCGGATACTCCAACGCTCTGGTGGATCAGTATCTTACAAAGGCGCGTCAGTCTGACGATCCCGCCGTCCGGAAGGAGGCTTACGCAAAGTTCCAGACAGCTCTGGCCGATGATCCGGCGTTTGCGTTTATCTGCTATGTGGATGCGGACTATGTGGCGTCCTCCACTTTGAAAGGGATTGTGCCGGACACCGTCCTGGGACACCACGGCGTAGGTATTTTCTGGAATGTTACGGAGTGGACCATTGATAAATAAGCGGTTGAAACAAGGGAAAGAGGGGCTGACAGGTCAGCCCCTTCTTCCCCGTTTATAAGGAAGCACTATGTTTGAATTGTTGGAAGTTAAAAATCTGTCTGTCTCCTTCCACACGCCTCAGGGAGAGGTGGAGGCAGTCCGGGACCTGTCCCTCTCTCTCCATCCCGGCGAGGTGCTGGCGATTGTGGGAGAATCCGGCTGCGGCAAGAGCGTACTGTGCAAATCCGTCATGAAGCTTCTGCCCAGGAATGCCCGGATCAAAGCGGGAACCATCCTGGCGGATGGGACGGATGTCACCCGCTGTTCCCAGCGGGACATGGAGCGCCTGCGGGGCAGGCTGTTCTCTATGGTCCTTCAGGACCCTATGACTGCGCTGCATCCGGCCATGACCATTGGGGCGCAGATCGCGGAGGCAGTGCGGGCTCATCAGCCCCGGATGACAAAAATGGCTGTCCGACGCCGGGTATTGGAGCTGATGGAGCTTGTGGGCATCGATATGGCGGAAGAGCGCTATGGGCACTGCCCCTTCGAATTTTCCGGCGGAATGCGGCAGAGAACTGTCATGGCCATCGCCCTGGCTTCCAGCCCGAAGATTCTTCTGGCCGATGAGCCTACCACTGCTCTGGATGTTACTATTCAGGCGCAGATCCTGGACCTTCTCCGGGATATTCAGGCCAGGCTGGGTACCTCCGCCATTCTGGTCACCCACGATCTCGGTGTGGTGGCCCGGGCGGCAGACAGGGCGGCAGTGATGTACGCCGGAAAAATTGTGGAGATTGGTACCGTAGAGGACATCTTCTATGATCCCAGACATCCCTATACCTGGGGCCTGCTGCGGGCGCTGCCCGCTTGGGCGGAGGAGGGGCAGCCGCTCTATACCATCCCCGGTATGCCCCCTTCCCTGCTCCATCCTCCGAAGGGAGACGCCTTTGCCTGCCGGAACGAGTACGCGCTGGCAATCGATTATCAGGAGGCTCCGCCAATGTTTCAGTTGAGCGATACCCATTTTGCGGCCACATGGCTGCTGGACGAACGGGCGCCCCAAATTACACCGCCTTGGAGAGGTGCTTCGTATGAGTGAGATTTTGCTGGATGTGCAGGAGTTGACCCACTGCTTCCGGCTGGGGAGAAATACCGTCATCCGGGCAGTGGATCATGTCTCCTTCCAGCTGCGCCGGGGAGAAATTTTCGGATTGGTGGGTGAATCCGGATCCGGAAAGTCCACGGTGGCGCGGTGCATCATGAGCCTTATCCGGCCTGCTGCCGGAAAAATCCGTTATCTTGGCGTCAACATCTGTGACCCGGGGCAGTTCCGTGCCCATCGGAAGCTTTTGCAGACCTCCCGGCAGCTGATTTTTCAGGATTCCGCTGCCAGCCTCAATCCGCGAATGAAGGTGGCGGATATCATCACTGAACCTATGGCCATCCACCACATCCGTCCGCCCAGAGGCTCCCTGCGTCAAGAGGCCGCCTTCCAGCTCAAGTGTGTGGGAATGGACCCAAGCTCTCTGGACCGGCGTCCCGGGGAGCTGTCCGGCGGACAGAGGCAGCGGGTTGCCATTGCCCGGGCGCTGAGTATGGGGCCGGAGCTGCTGGTGGCGGACGAGCCCATCGCTTCCCTGGATGTGTCCATCCAGGCCCAAATCATCAATCTCTTCCAGCACCTGCAGCGGGAACACGGGTTTACCTTCTTGTTTATTGCTCACGATCTTGCGGTGGTGCGGCATCTCTGTGACCGGACCGGCGTCATGTTCCAGGGGAGGCTGGTGGAAATTGCTCCGTCCAAGGAGCTGTTTGACAACCCGCTGCATCCGTATACCCGGGCGCTGCTCTCCGCCATCCCCATTCCGGACCCCAGGTTGGAGCGGGCAAGGGTACCACAGCGGTTTGACCCGGCGCAGTTCTGCCGGGAGGGACTGCTGCGGGAGGTATCCCCCGGGCATATGGTTTTGCGTGAGGAGGCAGACAGATGAGACGAAAAAATCCATTTATTTACTATGGTGGAAAACTGGCGGGCCTCGCCGTCAGCGTGTTTGTTCTCTCTCTTGCCGTCTTTTATATAGCACGGCTGGCGCCGGGAGATCCGCTGGTGTCCTACTATGGGGACAGGGCGGAAAAAATGACTGCTGAAGAGCGGGCCCAGGCAGAGGAGCGGCTGGGGCTGGATGAGCCGGTTCACATCCAGTATACCCGCTGGCTGGGGCGGGCCCTTCAGGGGGATTTCGGCATCTCCTATAAGTACAAAACCGATGTGACGCAGATCATTGCAGACCGGCTTCCCAATACGCTGTTGTTGGGCGGAACCGGTTTTGCGGTGATTTTCGCCGGGGCGCTGGCGGTGGGGGCGCTGTGTGCATGGAATGAAGGAAATCTATTGGACCGCATTATCTGTAAAGTTGGAACGGTTGTCAGCTGTATTCCGGAATTCTGGCTGTCATTGGTGCTGATTCTGGTGTTTGCTGTCCAGCTGCGGTGGCTTCCCAGCAGCGGCGCGTATACCCTGGGCGGAGGCGGCGGAGCGGACCGGGCGGTCCATCTGATCCTGCCCTTGACGGTGACGGCGGCGGGACATCTGTGGTACTACGCATACATGATCCGCAACAGGCTTCTGGAGGAGCTGCGCTCGGATTATGTGCTGCTGGCTAAATCCAAGGGCCTGCGCCGCCGGGATGTTCTGCTGCGCCACTGTCTGCGGAGCATCTTGCCCGGATATCTGAGCTTGATGGCCATCTCTGTTCCGCATATTCTGGGGGGGACCTACATTGTGGAGACTGTGTTTTCCTACCCTGGCATCGGGACCCTGTCCTATGAGAGCGCCCGGTATCAGGATTACAACCTGCTGATGCTGCTGTGTATTCTCTCCGGCAGCGTGGTCATTCTGAGCAACATGCTGGCCCAGATCATCAGTGAGCGGATCGACCCCAGAATGCGCGGAGAAATGCCGGCGGAGGTGACGGAACATGGATGAACGATTTGTCCTGATTGGCGCCAGAACTCCGGTGCCGCCTCCCCTGCCCGCTCCCAAGTGGTATGATGGAAAACCGGTTTGTTCCATGGCGGTGCTGGCTTTTATCATGCTGGGGTGCCTGTGCTGTGAGGTGTTCCTGCCCAAAGACCCGGCGTATATGGACCTTCTCCATGCTGCCGTACCTCCCGGATCGGAGTTCTGGTTTGGCAGCGATACCATGGGGAGGGATATCTTTTCGATGATCTGGTACGGGGGACGGGCTTCCCTGCTCATTGGATTTCTCTCTGCGGCCATCTCCGCTGTGCTGGCCGTCCTCTTTGGCGCGGTCAGCGGACTGGCCCCCAAATGGTTGGACGGACTGGTGATGCGGCTGACAGAGATTTTTCTCAGCATCCCCTCCCTGCTGCTGATTGTCTTTTTGCAGGCGATCCTGGGGAGGGCAAGTGTCTGGAGCCTGTCCCTGGTTATTGGCATCACCGGCTGGACTGCTATCGCTAAGGTGGTGCGCTCGGAGGTACGGCAGCTGCGAAACAGTGAATATGTGCTGGCTTCCCGCTGTATGGGCGGTGGTTTTTTTCATATTCTGCGAAAGCATCTGGCGCCGAACTTCTTCTCCTCCATCATGTTCATGGTGGTGATGAATGTGCGCTCGGCCATTGCGGCGGAGTCTACCTTGAGCTTTATGGGCATTGGGCTGCCGCTGGAGGTTATCAGCTGGGGCGGAATGCTCTCTCTGTCGGAGAAGGCTCTGCTCAGCGGTGCGTGGTGGATTATTCTGATTCCCGGCGTGTTTCTGGTAGTGACTCTGCTGTGTGTGACCAATATCGGAAGCTGGCTCCGGGGCGAGGGAGAACAGAGAGGGAACAATCTATAGTAAAAAGGCGTTCTTTACGCAAAGAACGCCTTTTTAATGCTTTTATGGAGGGCTGTGCGGCGGAGAGCGGAGGCTTTGCAGTGCCGCCGGAAAATGACGGTTGGTTCATTCCGTCCGGTAGCGGCCCTGGCCGGCGATACGGACACTGCGCTGAGCGTGGAGTTCCAAAAGGGCTGCGGCCAGCAGCTCCGGGTCGTGGCGGACATACCCGTCACAGACGGCGGATACCGGGCGGCTGACCAGTTCCACCCCCAGATCCGCACACTTGGCTTTGTCATAGTGCAATGGCTCCGCACCCTCCCGGGCGTAGCGCTCCAGGACCTCCGGAGGGATGGCGGAGGAGTTTACCAGGCACAGATGGAACAGCTCCGGCAAGGAATGCTGGAAAAGGGCGCGGATATGGTCGGCGTTGGTATAGCCCTCGGTCTCCCCTTCCTGGGTCATGACGTTGGCGATGTATACCTTCAAAGCGGAGGATTCCGCGATGGCCCTGGCTACGCCCTCTACCAGCAAATTGGGAATGATGCTGGTATAGAGGCTCCCCGGGCCCAGAAGAATCATGTCCGCCTCCCGGATCGCCTCCAGAGCTGCCTCCAGTGCGGGGGGATGCTCCGGAAGCAGCCGGACCTGCCGGATGCGGCAGTCCTCACGCTTCTTGCAATAGAAAATCTTGGATTCCCCAAGGACGCGGGTACCGTTTTCAAATTCCGCCTCAAGCTGTACGTTGCTGGTGGTCACAGGGATCACCCGGCCGGTAATGGCCAGGACCTGACTCATGCGGCTGACCGCCTGGTCGAAGCTCCCGCCGGATATGCCGTTGAGCGCCGCCAGGAAGAGGTTGCCGAAGCTCTGGCCCTTTAGAGAGCCCTCGGTGAAGCGGTAATGCAGCAGCTCCCCCATGAGAGGCTCCACGTTGGCCAGGGCCTCCAGGCAGTTGCGCACATCTCCGGGAGGCAGCATCCCAAGCTCCTGGCGCAGGACGCCGGAGCCGCCGCCATCGTCCGCTACCGTGACAATGGCAGTCAGATTGTTTGTGTGCCGTTTCAGGCCGCGCAGCATGGTGGAAAGGCCTGTTCCTCCGCCAATGGCGGCGATCCTGGGGCCTTTGCCGCTGGGGCCCCGGTAAAGTTGATTTTGATTCATAGGCACTTCTAATGACCTCATTACATAGCCGCTCTACAGAATGTCTGGTCTCTGTTTGGCTGCAATCGTATGGTTAGAATACGTACTCCAGGTAGGTTCATAGGTATCAGCAGCTTGATCTCCCCACATGTCCCACCCGTTCCTGCTGCCTCTTGCAAAAAGTTCAAGAAATGGCGCAGATGAACAGCGCTCAATCAAATCAATAAATTCATCAGGTTTTCTAGAATGTTCCCGCTTTATTGAGCGAATAAGATTTACTTGGGATCTACCTGGGTCTAACGTCCGGTTCTTACCGCCTTTAATTCCAAATAGAAGGATTTCTGTTACATTTCTAAAATAAAATCCAACCCCTCTACCGTCTGGCATGCCGTCTTTTCTAACTTTTTCCCATATAATGTTGGTTTTATATTCAAAGCCCCATGCTTTCATCACCTCAAGTCCCTCTGGAAGTAAGGCGTTTGGAACCCACAAATACAAATGACACTTTTCATCTGCAACTTTCGAAACGGGCAATGCTTTGATTTCATCCAGCCGCATTGTGTTATATCTGGACAGTCTTTTATGTTCCGGGGCAACCTTACCTGTTCGGTTCTGAAATTGCCACGGCGGATCCGCATAGACTGTTTTATACTTTTTCCCGATTGTATATTGCTGGAAATCTTCTATTGTTCTCGCCAACTCTATCTTTGTCACAGTCCATACCCCTCTACACACGGTTTTTTAATGCCAATTGCCAGAATGGGACAGCCACCATTTCTGCGGGATTTTAACCTGTATTCTAATTTCCCCATCCATGTTGTACTTGCCCCATATTTGGATATCAACGATTTTCCGCGTTTATCTGCTACTTCTCTGAAAACATCATTTAACTCCTTTGATCGGGTCACTATAATTCCGACCTCAATGAGACCACAATCAAAATATGTGCGCATAGCAAGTAAATCACGATCAAATGTCTGATCTTTGCTGTTCCACTCTAAATCAAATGCAACTTTACCTTTTATAAAATCAATGTTATGTCCATCGATATAACCAGTGATCGTTTTTTCATCAAATGGTTCATCTGAAAAACGACCTCGCTGATTGGCTCTTCTAGGGTACATCTTTACTAAGAGATCGCCAGTAATTCTGATTTCCTTCCATCCCAAGGGGTATAGAATATCATCAAATTTTTTGGGTATTGCGGTTTCATTTCCTCCGGCGGTCTGTAAATCTTCAATGGAAATGGTTAGTTTCTCCAGGGAATCCTGCACCTCCTTCCATTCTTTTGGAAAAGCGTCCTGCAATATCTCCAGAGCATGACCATAATTTTGAAATTCAAATTTTTTTAATAAGCTTTCTCTAATATATCTTGTCATATCTCCTGTTTTCTCCTTTTCGCCCTCACGTCCTTGTCATATCCCGGTGGTTTTCTGTTACCTGATAGCCCAGGCTGCGGATATACTCAGACAGGGCGTGGGTCACCGCTACGGAGCGATGGTGTCCTCCGGTGCAGCCTATGGCAATCACAAGCACCGTCTTCCCCTCCTCCTGGTACAGCGGAAGGACAAACCCCAACAGCTCCCGGAGCTTTTCCATAAACTGTCCTGTCTCCCGGAAGGAAAACACATAGTCCCGTACCTTCTCCTCCAGGCCGGTTTTAGAACGCAGAGAGTCGATGTAAAAAGGATTGGGCAGAAAGCGCACGTCGAATACAAGATCGGACTCCAGAGGCAGACCGTGCTTGAAACCGAAGGATACTACGCTTACCTGCATCTTCCCCGCATCCCGGCTGCCGCCGAACAGGCGAAGCAGCTCTCCCCGCAGGCGGGCAGTGGAATATTGGGTGGAATCAATTATGGCGTCCGCCTGAGCCCGTACGGGAGCCATAAGGGTAATCTCCCGGTTTACCGCCGCCTCCAATGAACCGGCCCGCTCCTGAAGGGGATGCATCCGGCGGGTCTCCTTATAGCGCTTGATGATGGTATCTACCTCTGCCTCCAGAAACAGGAGCTTACAGTTGTACTCCCGCTGGCGCAGGGTGGCCAGGACCTCCAGAAACTCATCAAAGGTGTCGGCAGTACGCACATCGTACACCAGGGCCACACGGCGGTACCGCCCGCTGCCCGCAGAGCAGAACTCCGCAAATTTCAGAATCATGCCCGCAGGCATGTTGTCCACGATATAAAATCCCATGTCCTCCAGAAAAGAGGCCGCTTTGCTCTTCCCCCCGCCGGACATCCCGGAAATAATCAGAATTTCCATTTTCTCTCTCCTATCCTCCGCTGAAAGGCTCTTACGGGACGATTTTGACCTCCGGTTCCAGACGCACACCCGTCTGCCGGTACACGGTCTCCTGTATATAGGCGATCAAGGCCAAGACATCGGCGCAGGAGGCTCCCCCGGCGTTGATGACAAAGCCCGCGTGCTTCTCCGACACCTGGGCCCCGCCGGCCCGGACGCCTTTCAGACCGCACTGCTCAATGAGCGCCCCGGCAAAATGGCCCTCTGGCCGCTTGAAGGTGCTGCCCGCGCTTGGATACTCCAGCGGCTGTTTTTCCCGCCTGCGGCGGCCCAGCTCCTCCATCCGGGCGGCAATCCCACAGCCCTCTCCGGGTTCCAGAGAGAGTTCCGCCTCCAGCACCACACCGCGCCGCTCGCTGAATACACTGTGCCGGTATCCCAGGGCAAGCGCTTCCGGCTCCAGACGCTGAATGCCCTCTCCGGGGAACCAGGCGGTAACGGCGGAAAGAACCTGCTTCATCTCACCGCCATAGGCTCCGGCGTTCATGCACACCGCACCCCCAAGGCTGCCCGGGATGCCGTGGGCAAATTCCAGTCCGCTCAGCTCCTCCCGTCGGGCAAAGGAGGCCAGACGGGCCAGGCTCAGTCCCGCTCCGGCGCGGATAGTCCGCTCCCCGGTCCGCTCCACTCCCTCCAGACGGCCGGTATGGATGACCAGGGCATCCAGGCCCTCGTCGGATACCAGAAGGTTGGAGCCGTTGCCGATGACCAGAACCGGCCAGCCCTCCGCCTCCGCCAGGGACAGCAGCGCCCCGCACTCAGATACTC
>JAAZZJ010000071.1:0-5642 GCA_014237695.1 Oscillospiraceae bacterium
TACGTGGTACGCCTGCGGTGTTCTGGAGAAGCAGGTGGAATGCCGGGATTTCCAGGCCTTCCGGGTGCGCGTCACCTCCAAAAGCTTCTGCGGAAAATTCGATATCTCACTGGAATAAAGGAGAAACGACATGGTGACCATTGATCCCGTCCGCTGTACCGGCTGCGGCCAGTGCGCCGCCAACTGCGCTGTCCACGCCATCGTCAAAAACGAGGACGGCACTTACCGCTGCAACAAGCTCTGGTGCTTCGCCTGCGGCCAGTGCGTAGCCCTCTGCCCCACGGGAGCCCCTTCCATGCCGGAGCTGGAGAGGCCCGTCCCCTACGACCCGGCGCGGTTCGATCTGGACCCGGAGATTCTGCTGAACGCCATGCGCTTCCGCCGGAGCATCCGCCGTTTCACCGGCGAGAAAGCGTCCCGCCGGGAGCTGGAGCTTCTTCTGGACGCCGGGCGCTGCGCGCCCACCAGCACCAACAGTCAGACCATAGGCTTCACCGTCCTGGATGAGGAATTTGAGGCCATGCGCCCTAAAATCTGGAAGGCCTTTGCCCGTCACGCCCGGGAAAAGGGCCGGAAGCTGCTTCTGCGCCGCTATGAGAACTACCTGGCCCACCCGGGGGAACCGGACACTCTCTTCTACGGCGGGAATCAGATGATCGTGGTTACCTCCCAGCGCCCTGTAGACGGTGGGCTGGCCCTGGCCAACGTAGAGCTGATGGCCCACGCCCTGGGACTGGGTGCGCTGTACTGCGGCTTTGCCGCCCGGGCAATTGACACCGATCCGGAACTGCGGGCGTATTTCGGCATCACAGAGGAGCGGAAGCTGGACAGCTGCCTGATCGTAGGGCATACGGATCTGCGTTTCCGCCGCACCGCTCCCAGAAATCCGGCCAGAGTGGAGTGGCGGTAATGCAATCGCGGACATATAGGCGCATGTACGGTGGCGGATAAGGGCATAGGAACATGAATAACCGGCCTCCGGAGAATCTCAGATTCTCCGGAGGCCGGTTATTCATGTATCCGTCTTCGTTCCGGCCGCGCTACGCCGCCCCATCCCTCTCCGGTGTCTGGAAGAAGGGAACCGCGGTGTCGTCCCTTCTCAGAAACAAGAGGCCGAAGGACCCGGGACCGCAGTTGCTGGCAATGGCGGAGGACGCTTTTTGCAGGTAAATCCGTTCAAACGGACAGTATTGCTGCACCAGATTCTGAATGTACTGCAGCCTTTTCTCGTTCATTCCCGAGTAGGTGATGAACAGAATTCGCCGGTCGATGTTCCTGGTATCCTGGAGCGTTCTCCTGATGTATTTTTTCGCCACGTGGTTGAAACTGCCCATCTCCATATGACGGACCACCATCCGGCTCTTTTTCAGCGCAAGAACCGGATGGAGCAGCAGCGCGTCACAAAGGACCTGAATCCGTTTGGATATCCGCCCGGACTGGCACATCATATGGGTGCTGTTGATGATGAAAGCGGAGGAGATAAAGTGTTCCATCCGTTTCACATACTCCACGATCTCCGCCTTAGTGGCGTGATGCTCGGCCATATGGGCCGCGCACAGCACCGTCAGTCCCATGCTGCTGGAGAGGTGTCCGGAGTCGATCACCGTGACGTTTTCAAAGGACTTCGCTGCTTCAAGGGCGTTCTGGTAGCCGTCGCTGACGTGTTTGGCCATGGTGATATGGATCACATTCTGGGCCTCCGTCAGCTGTCCGGCAAAGAAACGCTCATAATCCTCCACGTCAGGCGGCTGGGAGTAGCCCGTCCGTCCCCCTGCGATGTGCATCAGCAGCTCGTCGGGATTCATCTCCTGGCCGTCCAGAAAGCGGCCCTCATCCGTACAGACATAGTAGGGACATACGGCAATGCTGAATTCCTTCAGAAGGGAAGGGGGCAGGTCGCACACGCTGTCCGTCGTAACCAGGACGGAGCGCCTCTGGGACTGCTCAAAGATCAGGATGTCCTTTTCAATGTCCGCCTGTCCGGCCGCCTCGTTCAGCCGCACCAGCCCCTTGGGCAGGATGCTCAGTACGGCGGCCTCCAGCAGCGCGCCGCTGACCGGCTTGGCCAGGTAACCGCTGAAGCCCTCCTTCCGGTAGAGAAGCTGGTTGTCGCTGCCCGCGTTGGCGGTCAGGGCGATCACGGGCACATCCTGACATAAGCCTGCCGGCTGTACCCGCAGGGCATGGAGACACTCGATGCCGTCCATTTCCGGCATCATGTGGTCCATGAGGATGGAGTCGTAGTGGTGGTTCTGGGTCAGCCGCAGGCACTCCGCGCCGCTGGAGGCGGTATCAATCTGGATTTTGGTTTCCAGCAGCAACTTGGTCACCACCATCAGGTTCATATCGTTGTCGTCCACCACCAGGATATGCGCGTCCGGGGCCTCAAAGCTCTGGCGGTAGGGCTCCCCGTCGTGGGCTCTCGCCCGGGAGGCCAGCGTAAATGTTCCCAGCGCCTTTTCGTCAATGATGTCCTGCTCCAGACTGACGATAAATGTGGAGCCCTTGGTGTAGACGCTGTTCACGCTGATCTCGCCGCCCATCAGCTCCACAAGCTGCTGCACAATGCTCAGTCCCAGGCCGGTACCCTCGATATAGCGGTTCTTTTCCGCGTCCACCCGCCGGAAAGCGTTGAAGATGTAAGGGATGTTTTCCTTCTTCACCCCCATGCCGGTGTCCTCCACGGAATACCAGACCCGCACCCGGTTTACTCCCTGACGCTCACACCGGACGGAGAGGGTTACCGAACCCTCGCTGGTGTACTTCACCGCGTTGTTGAGCAGGTTGATGAGGATCTGCTTGATGCGCACCTCATCCCCGCAGAGCATGCTGGGAATGGAGGAATCCACGTGGAGCTTGAACTCCAGGCCCTTCTCCTTGGTCTTGATCCAGATCATGTTGACGATCTCCGAGAAGAGCGCGCCGGTTTCATAGGAGACGTTGACGATCTCCATCTTTCCGGACTTAATCTTGGAGATGTCCAGAATGTCGTTGATGAGGGACAGCAGCATCTTACTGGCCCCCTGGATGTTCCGGGCGTTTTCCGCCACCTCGTCGGAGATGTCCTCCCGCAGGATGATCTCGTTGAGGCCGATAATGGTGTTGATGGGCGTGCGGATCTCGTGGCTCATACTGGAGAAGAAGTTGTTTTCCGCCCGGTTCAGCTCCTCGATCTCCTTTTTCTGCCGCTGGGTGAGGGCGTTCTCTTCCTCATACATCCGATTGAGGAACATGAGCAGCACGCTGGTGAGCAGGCCCACCATAATCATGGAAAAGGCGGAGTCCAGCAGGGCGTTGTGAGGGAAATCCTGTACGGCGATCTCCGGGAAATAGAAGGCAATGCCATAACAGAGCATGGTCTCCACCGTACATAGACCGAAGAACACTGCCCTCCGCCGTCCCTGCAGGGTGATGCAGACATAGATGAAGCAAAGCACGAACCACTCCGGCACGCCGCTGTAAAACCCGCCTGCGGAAAAAAAGGTGACAGGAAACAGCGTCAGCAGCAGCACAGCAATGATTGTGGCTCCCGTATGGACACGTTTTTTCCGGATGCTGACCTTGACAATTACCGCCATAGCGGCGAGGCTAGTCACCAGCATCAGAATATTCCAAAGGCTCCTGCCCATGGGCAGCGTAAATGTAATCGCAATCATGCACACGCCGGTTACAATGCGGAACATGCGCTCGCGCAGGCCGATGCTGTGATCGGTGATGATATCAAGCCATTTTTTTATCACGAAGTCCCCTACCCCTCAGAACATGGTTTTTTTCATACAGTGCCGGCAGTTCTATATTCCGGCAATTTGTCCGCAAAGCTCCTCGTAGGCGCGCATAAGCGCCGCGTGGCGGGCCTGTATAAACTCCCCGTCCCCACGCTTTCCCGCCAGCTCCAGCTCCTTGGCTTGGGCGGAGAGCTGTTCGGCGCCGATGGTCAGCGACGTACTTTTCAGCGCGTGGGCCTTGACAGCGTAGTCCCCCCATACGGCGCTCTCATAGAGAGCGGCAAGCTCTGCATGCTTTTCTGCGCTCTGGGCGCAGAACATCCGCAGCATCTCCCGGTAGAAGTTCTCCTCGCCGCCGCAGTATCCCAGTCCCAGCTCCACGTTGATGCCCGCCCGGGCCAGCCGGTCATAGGGAAGGGCTGTCTCTCCGGCTGCCGCCGTGGGAGGGGCCGCCAGCTCCTCCGGGGGAGGGAGGGGTTCCGGTTCCACCTCCGGGGGAGGGCTTTCAATGGCCTGGGCCGGTACGTCTCCGCTGGCGGACTTTGCGGTATACTGGATGCAGCTCTTGGGCAGCACCTTGCGCAGCACCCGCTCCAGAACGGTGCGCTCGATGGGCTTCGGGACAAATTCCGTGAAGCCCTCACTGCGAAACATCTCCCGGGCTCCGCTGACGGTGTTGGCCGTCAGGGCGATGGCGGGCAGGTCCTGATACATGCCGTTGTGGAGTTCCCGGATTTTCTTCAGGGTCTCCACGCCGTCAAAGCCCGGCATCATGTGGTCCAGGAAGATGATGTCGTAGGAGCCGCTGCCGCACCGGGCGATGGCCTCACGGCCGCTCAGGCAGGTGTCCACCTCGATCCCGTAGCTTCCCAGGACCCCCTTGGCCACCACCAGGTTCATCTCCTCATCGTCTACCGCCAGGGCCCGTACGCCTACGCAGGTAAAGGGCTTGCGCCCAGCGGCCTGGGCCTCGGCAAATCCCCGTTCTCCAATCTCCCCGTTGAGCAGATTGGCCACGGAGAGGGCGGAGAAGGGCTTGTGGATAACGAGCAGACGGCTGTCGCCGGGCAGGGAGAAATCCTTCTCCGCGATGACGACCACCCGCAGAGTGTCCGCCAGATCCTCGTAATACGCCGGATTTTCCACGTATTCCGCCTGGGCGATGAACACATGGGTCAAGGCATGGCTGCACTGGAGCTTTTGGAGGTTCTCAAAGTTGTGAACCTGGTAGCCGTTGACTCCCAGACCTTCCACCAGATTCAGGATCAGTCCGTCATAGTATTCCCGGACCTCGTCGCAGCTGTACTTTTCCGGCTTGAAGTAGCAGGCAATGCACAGCTGATCCGCATGGTTGAGGACAATACAGGGCCGCGCGTCCACAACGCCCTGGGGGAGGACGATATGTGCGTGGAGCCCCTGCTGCCCGACGCTTTCAAAGTGGATGAAGCCCCCCATGGCGGTCAGGAGCCCCCGGGCGATGGGAAGCCCCAGCCCCAGTCCGCCCGCCAGGCGGCTGGTGCCGGTGTCCGCCTGATAGAAGACATCGTACATCTGGGTGAGCTGGTCGTCCGTCATGCCAATGCCGGTGTCCCGGATATCGACGATCAGATTGATGCCGTAGTTTTCCCGCCGAAATCCTATCCGGACGTTGACGCCTCCCTCCTCTGTAAATTTGATGGAGTTTTCCACCAGAATCTTGAGGACGTGGGAAATCTTCTCCGCATCTCCCACCAGGGACGCCGGGATCTTTGGATCGATGTCGAACACCAGCTCCAGATGCTGCCGGTTGCTTTGCAGGGCAGTCATGGTGATGACGTCGTTCAGCACCGAAGTAATCATATACTCTTTTTTTGCGGGGCTCAGGGTGCCCTCCACGATCTCCGTGTAGTCCATCAGGTTGTTGATCTGGTTGGCCAG
>JAAZZJ010000071.1:5652-9389 GCA_014237695.1 Oscillospiraceae bacterium
CAGCCGCTTGCCCGCCAGCTTGATGGAGGTCATATCGGAGCGGATATCCGGGGAGAGATCCTTCCCCAAAGCCACGTCGCTGATGCCGATGACCATATTGATGGGGGTGCGCAGCTCGTGGGACACGTTGGAGAGAAAGACGGCGTTCTGCTTTCCCGCCGTCTCCAGCTCAGCAAAGATATTTTCGTACCATTTCCGCTGGGCGGTCCGCCGGTTGATCCAGTATCTTGCAAGGGCTGCGCTGCCAAAGATCACAACGGCGCCAAGTCCCAGACGGAATATCTCCTGCAGCTCCAGGTCCCGTGAAAGGGTGCCGAGGATCAGGGCGTGATACAGCAGAGCAAGCAAATACAGGGACTCTATTCCATACAGAATCCATTTTTTGTTCAGCATGAACAGCGCGAGGATCAGAACGCAGGCCACGGCGGGAATATCAAAAAGGATGGCTTCATGGCTGGTGAAGAAAAAGAACTCCACCAGCATCAGGCCAACGCACAGATTCTCATAGAGGGTGTCCGAGCCAAGCCGCGCGATATGCAGGAGCCAGATACTGAAGCATCCCACAGTCATCAGCGGGATCATCCACAGCTCCCATGACATCATCAGGACGATCAGACACAAAGTCCCGCTGAACGCAGTGGTGATGACCGCCAGCAGCAGGTGCCTGGTTGTCTGCTCCTCCGCCCTCATTGCTTCTCGAACTCCTGGGCGATCCGCTTCATCAGCTCCTGGGGCTGGAAGGGCTTCATCAGGTAGTTCACCGCGCCCAGCCGGATAGCGGTGCGCACGTCTTCCTCCAGTCCCGAGGCCGTGAGGAAGATCACAGGCATATTGGGGGCGAACTCCTTCATGCGCTCAAAGGTCTCGATGCCGTTGAGCTTGGGCATCTCAATATCCAGAAGCACCAGGTCCACCGGCTCGCCCTTGATCTTATCAAGGGCCTTGATGCCCGAGTCCGCCAGCAGCACTTCGTAATCCTTCTCCAGGATCATCTTTGTCCTTACAAGATTCATGGTGTCGTCGTCTACCACCAGAATGCGTTTTTGCATACCATTGCCTCCCTGTTTGTTACTGGGGTTTCCTGAAAACCCCAGGGGCCATTCTATATGAAAATGGCAAGAAAATCAAGTCTATTTTCCGGGCTTTTTTTGATTTATCGGGCAGCTTCCACGGAGGGGAGGCAGGGGGACCTGTTGACGGCCGGAGGGCGGATATTGGTCACAGGGGACGCCCCCCTGCGCGTCCGGCCCAAAAGAAAAGGGACTGCCTGCGCAGCCCCTCCAGGTTGTCAAAAAATCCTCCTCCATCCGGCATCCCCCGATTATGAAATACGAGTTCTTAGAGCCTGTTTAATATCTCCCCGCGCACGTCTTGGCGGCTGATTTTCCGCCCGGACTTCGTTAAAAACCCTCGCCATCCGCCAGGATGGCTGCGGCTTTTTGCCTCGCCGGGCAAAAAATCAGCTCACCAAGCTGCACACGTTGAGATATTAAACAGGCTCTGACGGTTTGGCATTTTTCCATAAGAAAGGGGATGGTCTTTTTTGAACATATCTGTTATGATGGACGTCGTAATTGCCGCAGTGCTGATAATCTTTGCCGCGGCAGGCTGGAAAAACGGTTTGATCCGCAGTCTGGTGGGCCTGGCGGCCATGATATTGGCGGTTGTGCTGTCTGCACAGCTTTCCAGGGCGGCCGCGCCGGAACTTGTGGACCGGTATCTGCGTCCCGCCACCTACGCCGCCATCGAGGAGCGGGCGGAGGAACTCTCCGCAGGGGCGGAGGTGTCCTCCATGGAGGAGCTGAGACAGAACCTGTATCAGGTTTTGGAAGCGATTCCCAACGATTTCATCCGTGAGCATACCCAGGGCGCCCTGGACAGCGTACTGCCGCCGGGAGAGACGCTGGGCGGCGCGGTGCGGATGCCGCTGGAGGAGCTGGGCAGGGACATGGCGGATGCGGTGCTGGATACGCTGGTGCGGGATGTGCTGCAGTCCGTTCTCTGCGGGGTGCTGTTTGTTATTCTCAGCATTGTGTTCCGTCTGGCTGCCAGGGTTCTTCGGATCGTGGAGAAGATCCCGGGAGTCCGGCAGCTCAACGAGCTGGGCGGAGCCCTGGCGGGCTTCGGGAAGGGCGTGATTCTGGTATGTCTGGCGGTTTGGGTGCTGCGGCAGACTGGCGCCCTGACGGCGGAGATGGCGGAGGGCTCCCTGGTTCTTGGCCTGCTTCCCGGATGGATCAGCGGGATTGGAAAATAAAAATGTAAGAAAATTTTCAATTTGTTCATGCTATGACATGGATGATTTGATATAAAGAATAAGATATATTGCGTATGCCGCCCGCCGGGGCGGCTGTGGAGGTAGAAGCTATGCAACCGACCTTGTGTACGAGATGCAAGAAGCGGATCGCCGTGGTATTCATCTCGAAGATGGAAAAAGGCGAGTCCGTCAACGAAGGGCTGTGCCTGAAGTGCGCCAAGGAGATTGGCCTGCCCCAGGTGGGGGAGATGATGCGCCGCATGGGCATCACCGACGAGGACCTGGATATGATTAACGATGAGATGATGAGCGCCTTTGGCGGCGCGGAGTCCATGGAGGGCCTGATCCCCAGGGATGAGGACGGCGGAGACGAGGACAGTGAGGACGGCAAGACGGCCACCTTCCCCTTCCTCAACCGCCTCTTCGGCAGCTCTCAGGATACGCCCGCTCCCACCGGCGAGAGTTCCGGCCGGACCCATGAGACCAAGGAGCGCAAGTCCGACAAGCCCCCCAAGCGGAAGTACCTGGACAGCTACTGCATCAATCTTACCGAGCGGGCCAAGACCGGGAAGCTGGATCACCTGGTTGGCCGGGAACAGGAGATCGAGCGTGTCATCCAGATCCTGAACCGCCGCCAGAAGAACAACCCCTGCCTCATCGGCGAGCCCGGCGTGGGCAAGACGGCCATTGCCGAGGGCCTGGCCCAGCGCATTGCCAACCGGGAGGTCCCCTTCAAGCTCCGGGACAAGGAGGTCTATCTGATGGACCTCACCGCCTTGGTGGCGGGCACCCAGTTCCGCGGCCAGTTCGAGAGCCGTATGAAGGGCCTTATCGAGGAGATCCGCAAATGCGGCAACATCATCCTGGTCATCGACGAGGTTCACAGCATCGTGGGCGCAGGGGATGCCGAGGGCAGCATGAACGCCGCCAACATCCTCAAGCCGGCCCTGAGCCGGGGCGAGATCCAGGTCATCGGCGCCACCACCTTCACCGAATACCGCAAGCACATTGAGAAGGACACCGCCCTGGAGCGCCGCTTCCAGCCGGTGACGGTGAACGAGCCTAATGTGGAGGATACCATGGAGATCCTCCGGGGCATTGCCCATTACTATGAGACCTTCCATGGGGTGAAGATCCCCGAGGGCATCCTGCGCCAGGCGGTGCTGCTGAGCGAGCGCTACATCACCGACCGCTTCCTGCCCGACAAGGCCATCGACCTCATTGACGAGGCCTGCTCTGACATGAACCTGAAGGATGCGGGCATCAACCGCCGCCAGGAGATCAGCCGGGAGCTGGCGGACTATGGCAAGGAGCGGGAGCTGCTGGAGGCCGCCGAGGAGCCCAACTTTGAGCGCATGGCGGAAATCAAGAGCAGGGAACTCCAGCTCCAGACCGAGCTGGACGGCTTGGCGGCCCAGGGAGAGCCCCAGCTGACCATGGACAATCTGGCCCGAGTCATCGAGCTGTGGACCAAGATCCC
>JAAZZJ010000072.1:0-1990 GCA_014237695.1 Oscillospiraceae bacterium
CCCGGTGCCGTTTCAGAAACTCTTTCATGTCTGCCTCCCTCTTGCGCTCCAGTGGATGTTTCGCTTTTGCAGGAAGCTGCTCAGCGAAAATACTCCTCCTTCGTCAGCTCCAGCTGGAGGATCTTCCATGTCTCCCCCAGCATCTCCAGCCGATGTTCTGTCCCGGTGTCCCTGAATCCGGCGCTCCTGTAGCAGCGGCAGGCGGGCGGGTTGTTGTCGAACACGCCGAGGGTCACCCTGTCCGCCTTTAATATCTCAAATGCGTATTTGAGGGAGAGGGCGATCAGCTCTTTCCCGTAGCCTCTGCCCCTTTTCGCGTCGTCCACGATGACGAACCCAAAGCGGAGTGTCGTCTTTTCCGCGTCCGTGAACCGCATGATGAGGTGCCCTGCGATGCCGGTCTCATCAAATGCGGTCATGGGGTAAAAGTTATCCGGCTCCGGACAGTCCCCGTTGCGGCCAATATATTTTTCGTTCATGTCCGCTGCCGTAATGGGAAATGACGCGTACCGGTCCCCGGTCCATTTCCGAAAAGCGGTTTCATCCCTGCACCAGGCAAGGATCGTCCCGGCGTCGCCGGGTTTGTAAGGTCTGAGCCGAAGCATATGGGTACTCCCTCCTTTTACTGGATGCCAGTCTGTACAGGTAACAGTATACCCTCCTGACAAATATTTGCCAAGAGGGTATACTTGCCAATTTTACAAAAAATGGCCTGCTATTTTCTTACTCGCTGTCCGCCAGCGCCTGATAAAAGGGCTTCATCGCCGGATACAGCTTCCGCCACCGCCGGTAACGCTCCTCGTAGGCCGCCGTCAGACCGGGCTCCGGCCGGGTGACATCCTTCACCGCCGTCAGCTGCCGGGCGCAGGCCGTCACATCCGGATACGCCCCGCAGGCCACCGCCGCCAGCATGGCTCCGCCGCAGCCCGGCCCCTGCTCAGTCTGGGGCAGCTCCAGAGGGATGCCCAGCACGTTGGACAGGATGGTCCTCCACAGCCCGCTCTTCGCGCCGCCGCCGCAGATGCGGCTGGAGCGGATATCCACACCCTGATCCCGGGCAATCTCCACGCAGTCCCGGATGGCGAAGGCCACACCCTCCAGCACTGCCTGGGTCATGTCCGCCCGGCCCGTGTCCATCCGCAGTCCCGCGAAAGCGCCCCGGGCGGCGGGGTCGTTGTGGGGACTGCGCTCTCCCATCAGATAGGGCAGATAGTATACATCGTTCCTCCCCAGCCGTTCGGGGGCGATCTTCGCCTCCTCCCCCTGGTAGTCGCCGCCGCCCAGGATGTCCTCCTGCCACCATTTGTTGCAGGAGGCCGCCGAGAGGATGCACCCCATAAGGTGATATCCCCCGTCGGCATGGGCAAAGGAGTGCAGGGCGTTATGCCGGTCCACCCCAAAGGAATCGCTGGTAATGAACACCGTACCGGAGGTGCCCAGGGAGATGTTGCAGCAGCCGCCGCCTACCACGCCGCAGCCCACAGCGGCGGCGGCGTTGTCCCCCGCCCCCGCGCACACGGCCACGTCCGTGCCCAGCCCCAGCCGGGCGGCGGCCTCCGGCAGGAGCGTCCCCACCGTCTCCCAGCTCTCATACAGACGGGGCAGCTGCGCCTCCGTCACGCCGCAGATGTCCAGCATCTCCCGGCTCCAGCGTTTGTGTTCCACGTCCAGCAGCAGCATCCCCGACGCGTCGGAGAAGTCGGTGCAGTGGACGCCGGTGAGGCGGTAGTTGATGTAGTCCTTGGGCAGCATGATCTTGCGAATGCGCCCGAAAAGCTCCGGCTCGTTTTCCCGCATCCACAGCAGCTTGGGAGCTGTGAACCCGGCGAAAGCGATGTTGGCGGTGTACCGGCTCAGCTTCTCCCGTCCTATGACCCCGTTGAGGTACTCCACCTGCTTCCGGGTCCGCCCGTCGTTCCAGAGGATAGCGGGGCGGATCACCGCGTCGTTTTCATCCAGCGCCACCAGCCCGTGCATCTGACCGCCCGCG
>JAAZZJ010000072.1:2000-9377 GCA_014237695.1 Oscillospiraceae bacterium
CGTCCAGACCCTCCAGCAGCTCCGGGATACCGGCGCAGACCGCTTCCCACCAGTCCGCCGGGTCCTGCTGGCTCCAGCCCGGACGGGGGAATTCAATAGGATATTCCCGGCTGGCGATGCGGACAATTTCGCCGCCATCTCCCATCAGCAGGAGCTTCACCGCCGAGGTGCCCAGATCGATCCCAATCGTATACATTCCGTATTTACCTCCCTACACAGTTTCTTCCCGTATCAGCCCCGTAGCGATGGCCCCCGCCGGGAGCTGGAACCGGGCGGCCTCATCCGCCAGCCGCAGGCATACGGGCAGGGTCTTGCCGCTCCGGTTGAGCAGCACCGCCGCCAGGACTCCGTCGGGACGCTTCCAGGCGGTGACATCCAGCCCGTCGGTGTACTTGCTGTACCCCACCCGCATGGAACCGGGGAGCAGATAAGCGGAAAAGTGTTCAAAATGCCGCCGGATCAGCTGGGGCATCAGGGTATGGCTCTTTGTGTCGTAAAGGAAGGGGGCCAGGCAGAAGTTGCCCGCATGGTTGGGCCCGCCCCGCTCGTCCAGGAGGAGGTTCCAGTCGTAGAAGGCGGTCATGCCGTGGTTCAGGTCCCCGATGATCTCATGGGACAGCCGCAGGGCGCTCTGGAGCGCGTCCTCGCCGCCGAACTTGCTGAACTCAATGCAGCTCTCGGAGATAATGAGCTTCTTGTCCGGGAACCGCCGCCGGGCCAGGTCCAGAGCCTCGAAGTGGTCCCCGCTGTACCAGTGGAAGGCCGCTCCGGCCACCAGGGCGTCCGTCTCCGGGCCGATGACGTCCCGCATCCACTCATAGACCCGCTCCTTGTTGTGGTCCCAGAGGAAGATCTCCACGTCCTCCAGACCGTGCCGCCTCATGGCGGGGGCCATGAAGTCCCGCAGGAATTCCTTCTGCCCGGCGGGGGTGAAGATGCAGGAGTCCCAGGTCTGTACCGCCTTGGGCTCGTTCTGCAGGGAGATCCGCCGCACCAGATACCCTCTCTTCTGAAACTCCAGGATGTACCGGCACATATAGTCCGCCCAGGCTTCCCGGTATTCCGGCTTCAGCTCCCCGCCGCCGGTCCTCTGGCCGTTGGTCTTCATGAAGGCCGGCGGGGACCAGGGGGACAGCATCAGCTCCAGGGGGCGGCCCGCCGCCGCCTGGGCGTCGGCGAGCATGGGGAGAATGTACTTCTCCGTCCGGGCGAAGGAAAAGCGCTCCAGCGCCCGGTCCTCCGGGTGGGAGTCCGCCTCGTACATCTCCAGGGAGAAGTCGCAGCTGTCCATATGGATGCGCGCCAGCCGGTAGCCCATCCTCTCCGGGGAGAAGTAGGCGTCCATCAGCTCCTTTTTCTGCCGCTGGTCCATCAGGGAGTAGACATAGGCGGCGGAGTCCGTGATCGCGCCGCCGAAGCCCTCCACGGTCTCGAAGGTCATCTCCGGATAAAGGTTCACCACATGGTTTTCTTCTCCGGCGTCGGGGGCAAAGGGGATATCCTGCCAGGGGTTGTCTTCAGGGGAATGGGCCTGGGTTGTCAATAGGGAAAGCTTCATCGTTTTCTCCTCACTTCCTTGTTCAGAACTTGTGAATACAGGTTCTGAGTTGCAGCGGTATTGTTCCGGTTCCATAGTAGCTTATTATCGGAGGTAATGCAAGAGCAAGATGCGCTTTTTTGCCTGCTTTTGCCGCCGCAGAGCGGCGCTTTCAGCGCCAAGCCCCCAAAGGAAAAAGCAGTTGCGAAGTCCGGATCGCCCAGCTCTCGGGCTTTGGATAAGAAGCGCCCCCGTGCCGCCCCCCTTAGGGGCGGCAGAGAGAAAACCGCTCCCCCTATTGCTGAACAGTAAAAATTGTGCTATAATGCCCCCACTAAGCAAAAAGGAGAAGCCCTATGGAGATCGGCGGAGTAAAAATCAACTCCCAGCTGGCACTGGCCCCCATGGCGGGGGTAACGGACGCCGCCTTCCGGCAGATCTGTTCCGAGCTGGGGGCGGGCCTGACTTATACGGAGCTGGTCAGTGCCAAAGCCCTGTGCTATCAGGATAAAAAAAGCCGCCAGCTGCTGCGCCCCTTTCCGGGGGAGCGTCCTTTTGCCGCACAGATCTTCGGCAGCGACATCCCCTGCATGGCGGAGGCCGCACAGATTGCCATCGAGGCCAGCGGGGCTGACCTGCTGGACATCAACATGGGCTGTCCCGTGGGCAAGGTGGTCTCCTCCGGGGACGGCGCGGCCCTGATGAAAGACCCGGAGAAGGCCGCCCGGCTGGCGGAGGCTGTAGTAAAATCCTCCCCCGTTCCCGTGACGGTGAAGATGCGCCGGGGCTGGGACAAGGGCAGCATCAACGCCGTCCCTCTGGCAAAGATGCTGGAAGAGGCGGGCGTGTCCGCCATTGCCGTCCACGGCCGCACCCGGGTGCAGATGTACGGCGGCACGGCGGACTGGACCACCATCCGGGAGGTCAAAGAGGCGGTGTCCATCCCGGTCATCGCCAACGGAGACGTGTTTTCCGGCGAGGACGCGGTGCGCATTTTGAAGCAGACCGGCGCGGACATGGCCATGATTGGCCGGGGATGCTTCGGCAACCCCTGGATCTTCCATGAGGCCCGGGCCGCCCTGGCCGGGGATCCCATCCCTCAGAGGCCTCCGCTGGACCAGAGATGCGACACCGCCGTGCGCCAGATCCGGCTGGGGTCGGAATACAACTGTGAGAAAATTGCCGTCCTCACCGCCCGGCGGCACTACGCCTGGTACCTCAAGGGCGTACCCCACGCCTCTTGTTACAAGGAGCAGATCGTCCGCATGGAGACGCTGGAGGACGTGTACCGGGTGACGAAAGGGATCAAGAGGGACCTCTATGATGGCTGACGAACTGGTGCGGGCCGCCGCCGGGGGAGACGAGGACGCCTTTGCCCAGCTGGTAGCGCTCCACGAGAAAAAGGTATACAATCTGGCCCTGCGGATGTGCGGCAATCCGGAGGATGCCTGGGACGCCGCCCAGGAGGCGTTCCTCTCCGCCTGGCGTGGACTGCCTTCCTTTCGCGGGGAGGCGGGCTTTTCCACCTGGCTCTACCGCCTGACCAGCAACGCGGCCATTGACCTGCTGCGCCGGACCAGACGGCAGCGGGGGGAAGCCAGCCTGGACGATGAAAATCTGGGCATCGACGCCGTGGACCGGACGCCCTCCCCCCAGGAGCAGGCCGAGGCCTCTGAGCTGCGCGGCGCGGTAACGGCGGGGCTGTCCCGGCTCACGGACAGCCACCGGCAGGCCCTGGTCCTCCGGGAGGTGCAGGGCCTGAGCTACGAGGAGATCGCGGCGGTGCTGGAGGTGGATATGGGTACGGTGAAGTCCCGGATCTCCCGGGCCAGGGGGGCTCTGCGAAAAATTTTGCAGGAGAACGGGAACCTATCCGGCTATCTGCCGTCTAAACCAGCAGAAACTGTGGGGAAAGGGGGCGGCCGGTGATGAAGCCCTGCGAGGAATACGAGGTATGGATCAGCGCTTTTCTGGACGGCGAGCTGTCCGGAGAGGACCGATCGGAGCTGATGCAGCATATGGCTGTCTGCCAGACCTGCCAGCGGTATTTTGACGATCTGGTGGCTGTCCACGACGCTCTGGAGCAGGAGGAAGTGCCTGTGCCGGAGGGATTTGGGCCGCAGCTCATGGCCCGGGTGAGGGAAACGGAGCAGGAAAAGCCCCGGAAAAGGATACCCTTCCCCCACTGGCGGCAGTGGACAGCACTGGCGGCCTGCTGTGCCCTGGCGGTGCTGGGACTGTGGAGCTTCCGGAACGCGCAGGGGAATCAGAAGGCCGCGCAGGACGCTGTAGCCGCCTGTGTGCCCTATGCGGCACCAGACGGTGCCGATATCCCGGAGGCGCTGAACGGCAGCGAGGCCGGGACCGTTCCCGAAGAGTCTCCCAAGCTGCGCATGGCCAACGATGATACTCCTCCCCAGCCGGAACCGCAGGAAGCTAAGCTGGAGGATGAAGCGCTGTCTATCGCCCCCGCCGCCGCGCCTCCTGCCGGGGATGCGGAGATGTGCATGGAACGCGATAATGGCCCGACGGTATACGAGAGTGATGAAACGGGCGCGCTTTCCCAGGGCACCCTCTCCGCCGGAGGCGAGGCCGCCCGGCGCTGGGTGGAGGACGAACTGGGCTTGGACTGGGAGAGCGGACGTCTATATCAGCTGACTAAAGAGGAGTACGCCGGACTGCTGGCGGCCCTCACGGAGGCGGAGGAGGATTTCCGTCAGGAGCCCGGAGAGGGCTTCTGGCTGCTGGCTGAGTAAGCTGGAGATCAAATTTAATTAAACAGATGGAGGATGCGAATGATGAGCAAGACCTGGTTCAAGAAACTGACGGAGCGGGTATTTCTGCCGGTGCTGTGTGTGGTGCTGCTGCTGACTCCCCTGATTGGGTGCGCACAGGCGGCGGATACCGTGACGGCCCGGCTGCGCCCGGATTACACCATCATCATCGACGGCGCGGAGCGGGATTTTTACAACGCGGCCGGGCAGCAGGTGCATCCCGTCGCCTATGACGGCACCACCTATCTCCCCGTCCGGGCCATCGGCGAGCTGATGGGCAGGAACGTAGACTGGAATGAGCGCACCAAAACCGTCACCTTGAGCGGCACCCGCACCGCTGCCCCTGTTGCCGGTACGGCAGATACCGCCTCCAAGGCGCAGGATGTTTCCGTAGAGGTGCGCAGCGATTTTACTGTGATCGTGGACGGGAGCAAGCGGACCTTCACCAACGCTGACGGCAAGACGGTCTATCCCCTGCTCTACAGCGGTTCCACCTATCTCCCTGTCCGGGCCATCGGCGAGCTGATGGGCAAGACCGTGACCTGGGACGCCGCCGCCAACACCGTCACCCTGTCGGGCGGCACCGTCACCGACGCGGATTCCTTCTCCGGACAGACGCCGGTCCCCGGTGATACCACGACCCCCGCCGGTCCCACCGGCGGCGCGCGGCCTATTCTCACCGTGGAGGAGGCCAAGGCCAAGGCTCTGGAGAACGCCGGGCTTACCGCCAGTCAGGTCACCTTCACCGAGGCGAAGCTGGAAAGGGATGACGGACGGGAGATCTACGACATCGAGTTCTATACCGCCGATTATAAGGAGTACGACTACGAGATCGATGCCAAGACAGGCGCGGTGCTGGAGATGGACTACGACGCCGAGTCCTTCACGCCTCCCGCCTCCTCCGGGACTATCACCATGGAAAAGGCCAAGGAGATCGCCCTGGCCAAGGTCCCCGGCGCAAAGGAGGAGAATATCGTCAAGCTGGAGCTGGACCGGAATGATGGCCGTCCGGTTTATGAGATCGAGATCATCTACAACGCCATGGAGTATGAGATGGAGATCAGCGCGGCGGACGGAACGATTTTGGAGTTTGAATCAGAGTCTATTTACCACTGACCATACAGACAACGCAGCCGGACGGGAGATGTTCCTGTCCGGCTGCGTTTTGCCTGCGTATACACTGGAAACGGCTACTACCTGGCGCAGATGTTGAGATAGGCCATGCTCCCCAGCCCTTCCTCGTCCAGGAGGACGTATTCATGGGAAACCGGGTCTTCCCCCTCAGGGGGATCATAGACGGCGCGCTCCGTGCCATCGGAGGTGAACTCCTCTACCAGGACCCAGGCGGTCTCCGGCAGGCAGTGGAGTTCCGGGCGGTCGTTCTGCAGGTTCAGATCATCGGACTGGAGGATGACGTTGTTCTCATCGAACTGGGTCACCACCAGCTTCTCCAGCCGGGGAACGGTCTTGATGGCTACCGTTATTGAGACCGTCTCCTCCTGGACGGTCTTGCCGTCCTGACTGGTCTTCCGGGTCTCCGTCTGGGTCTTGGATATGGCGCCGTTGACGGAGTCCCCATGGCCGTTGAGGTAGATCCGGCCCTCCTGGGTCTGATATACATTATAGTAGCGCCAGATGATCCCGCTGGTCAGTTCGTCCCAATCCGTGACGCCCGGAGGCGGGCCGAAATAGACCGTTCCGCTGGCGGTTTCAGAGATGCCCTCGTCTGTATATTTGTACTGCGGACCTTCTTCCCCGGGGCCCATGTTGGAAACGATGCCCACGGCGTAGTTCCGGCCTTTATGGTCTGGTTCTCCGACGCCATACTCCCTGTAGACGAACAGACTGTATCCCTTCTCCAGGCCGGGGAAGGTGTAATTGCCCGCCTCGTCCTCCACGGCGAACAGCACCTCCTGGGGGAAGGCCAGGGTCCCGAATTGGTCCGTTTCCGCCTGAAAGGAGCCGTATTCCTCCAGATTCGGGTTGTCATAGAAGTCGCTCTCGTATCCCTGGCTGGGCACTACGTAAAAACCGACCCACCGGTCTCCCTGCTGCTCCGCCTTTTCCGGCTGCGCCAGAGAGCATCCCGTCAGCAGCAGTACGGCCAGCGCCGCCGCCAACCATTTACTTCTCTTCATCCTCGTCCTCCAATCTTCCGTCAAAGCGCAGGATGTCCCCCACGCCGCAGTCCAGATAGTAGCATATCCTGTTGATGGTGTGGAACCGCACGCCGCTGGCCTTCCCGGAGCGCAGGATGGACAGATTCGCCTCGGTGATTCCGATCTTCGCGCACAGCTCCTTGCCGGTCATGTTCCGGGCCTTCAGCACCTCGTCCAAATGTACGGTAATGGCCATGACGCCCCCCCCTATATGATGCTCTCGTTGTCGTCGCTGACGGCCTTGGCCCGCCGGAAGTACCGGCACAGCAGGTCCAGCGCCGCCGCCAGCAGCACCGGGAACATGGGAAAAGACACGCTGAGGTCTCCGCGGCGCAGAAGGGGGAGAAACAGGAACTGGAACAGATTTCCCCCGGCGTAGATCAGCACCGAGGCCCCGGCGATCCTGCGGCAGTCCCGGCGAAGCTTTTCCGCCAGGGGGACGGTCTCCTCGCCGAAGGGGTCCGCCTCGATGATCCGGGCCAGCCGCCCCGCCAGGATCAGGGCTCCGCAGCCCAGGAGGGTGGGGATGAGATCGGCGGCCGCCAGCAGGACGATGGAGAAGTTGGTCCACTCCAGGGAGACCCCCGGCATGGTGTTGGTCTCCGTTACATTCCTGATCTTTTCCAGCGCCCCGGCTCCCGTGGTCCATGCGGCCAGCCAGCCGAAGAGGGCCGCCGAGAAGCACAGCAGACGCTCCAGCGTCTTCCCGGGGGAGATGCTCTGTTCGATGTGCTTGAGGCTTCGCAGGACCGCCCAGGCCAGCAGCGTGGAGGATACGCTCCCCACTGCCGCCAGGGCGATAAATTTTCTACCGCCAACGCCGGGGACGTTGGAGACCAGGGAGGGGTTGACCAGCAGGTACAGTCCGGCGAGGGTCTCCGCCGCCGCCAGCGGCAGAAGCCAGTCC
>JAAZZJ010000073.1 GCA_014237695.1 Oscillospiraceae bacterium
CCGTCCGGGTGGGCATCCCCGGTGGGTTCACGGTCTATAACGCCCTGGGGGTGCTGGCGGCGGCCAAGGTCCTGGGAATCCCCCTCCGGGACAGCGCCCGGGTGCTGGCGGAGAGCGGCGGCGTCAAGGGCCGGGTGGAGGTGGTCCCCGTCCCCTGGGACTACACGGTTCTCATCGACTATGCCGTCACCCCCGACGCCATTGAGAACGTGCTGGCCACCGTCCGGGGCTTCGCCAAGGGCCGGGTGGTGATCCTCTTCGGCTGCGGCGGCGACCGGGACCGGACCAAGCGGCCCAGGATGGGACGTATCGCCGCCCAAATGGCGGACTTTGTGGTGGTCACCTCCGACAACCCCCGCACCGAGGACCCGGACTTCATCATCTCGGAGATTCTGCCGGGGCTGGAGGGAACCTCCACCCCCTACGTGGTGGAGCCCGACCGGGTGAAGGCTATCCGGTACGCTCTGGACCACGCCCGGACAGACGACGTCATCATTCTGGCCGGGAAGGGCCACGAGACATATCAGATTGTGGGCCATGAAAAGCGCCGCCTGGACGAGCGGGAAGTGGTGGCGGAGTATATCGCCGAACAAAAGAGGAACGCCTGACGCTGTCAGGATCGAGGGAGAATATGCTTATGGAAATGATTGCTGCATGTGTGCTGAGCTTCGCCGTAACGGCGGTTCTGGGCCGGTGGGTCATCCTGCCCGCCCTGCGCCGGCTGAAGGCCGGCCAGGAGATCCGGGATGTGGGCCCCAAGTGGCACGCCTCCAAGGCCGGGACCCCCACCATGGGGGGACTTATGTTCATCGCCGGCATCGCGGCCGCCATCCTGATTGCCGGATGGCGGGGCATGGCGGCGGGAAATCTGACCCACTTCTACCTGTTCCTCTTTGCCTCCGTCTTCGGGGTCATCGGCTTCCTGGACGACTATGAGAAGGTAAAGCGCCATCAGAACCTGGGCCTCACGGCCATCCAGAAGTTCCTGCTCCAGCTGGCGGCGGCCATCCTCTTTCTCATGCTGATGCGCCTGGAGGGGCACATCACTCCACATCTGTACGTGCCTTTCCTCAACGTGGACCTCTCCCTGAGCTGGCCGGTCTACATGGTCTTCTCCGCCTTCGTCATCGTGGGGGCGGTGAACGCGGTGAACATCACCGACGGCCTGGACGGCCTGGCCGCCTCCGTCTCCGTGCCCGTGGCCCTGTTCTACGTCACGGCGGCGGCCTGGTGGGGCGTCACCCAGATGGGCGTGTTCGCCGGGGCGGTGCTGGGGGGCCTGCTGGCTTTCCTGCTGTTCAACGCCCACCCCGCCAAGGCCTTCATGGGGGACACCGGTTCTCTGTTCCTGGGGGGCGCGGTGGCGGGCATGGCATTCGCCATCGACCTGCCCCTGATCCTGATCCCCGTGGGGATCGTCTACATTATCGAAACCCTCTCCGACATCCTCCAGGTGGCTTACTTCAAGCTGACCCACGGGAAGCGGATTTTCAAAATGGCCCCCATCCACCATCATTTTGAGATGTGCGGCTGGAACGAGGTGAAGATTGTCACCGTCTTCACGGCGGTATCCGCCGTGTTCTGCGCCCTGGCGCTGATGGGAGTCATCACCCTGCAAGGCTGACCCTATGACAGGAGGAATTGTCCATGGCCCAAAAGAAATCGCGTCCCATCCGCACCCGGAACGGCATTCCCCTCACCCGGGACGAGTACCGCCAGCTCAAGCGCCAGAAGGAGCGGGAGGACCGGCGCAAGCGGCAGGAGGCCTGGGAAGCCGCCCGGGGGCCGCTGGATATGCCCTTCCTGCTGCTGGCCATGATGCTGCTGGGCATCGGGCTCATCATGCTCCTCTCCGCCAGCTTCCCCAACGCACAGGCCAGCGCCAATCTGGGCAACGACCCCCTGTACTTCATCAAGCGGCAGGCGGTCTTCGCGGCTCTGGGCGTTGGGCTGATGCTGTGGGTGTCCAAAATCAACTACGAGCGCTTCCGGGGCCTGGCGCGGCTGGGCCTGTGGATGTCCCTGATCCTGCTGTTCCTGGTCATCATCCCCGGTCCCAAGGCCAACGGACGCCTGCTGGCCATCAGCGCCAACGGCGCGGCCCGGTGGCTGGGCATCCCCAACACCTCCCTGACCTTCCAGCCCTCGGACCTGGCGAAGCTGGGCCTCATCGCCTTTTTCGCGGAGTCCATCTCCAAAAAGCGGGAGAAGATGAGGGACTTCAAGGAGGGCTTCCTCTACCACATCGGCATCCTGCTGGTGATGGTGGTGATGACGGCGCTGGAGCCCCACTTCTCCGGGGCCATCCTCATCGCGGGCATCGGCGCGGCCATGCTGGTGGTGGGGGGCATCCACTGGGGCTGGATCGCGGCTGGCGTGAGCGCCGTGGGTCTGGGGACCTACCTGCTGGCCTTCACGGACGTGATCGAAAACTTCTTCAAGGCCATCAACTACAACGCCTCCCGGATCGCCGTGTGGAAGGACCCCTTCGGCGGCGACCTGGAATTCCGGCGGGACGCGGCCTGGCAGACCATTCAGGGGCTGTACGCCATCGGCTCCGGCGGACTGCTGGGGGTGGGTCTGGGCAAGAGCCGCCAGAAGTTCGGCTATCTCCCCGAGGCCCAGAACGACTACATCTTCGCCGTGGTCCTGGAGGAGCTGGGACTGGTGGGCGGCACCCTCATCATGGTGCTGTTCTCCCTGCTCATCATCCGGGGCTTCTGGCTGGCCATCCACGCAAGGGACCGGTTCGGGAGCCTGCTGATTGTGGGCGTCACCACCCAGATCGCCCTCCAGACCTTCCTGAACATCGCGGTGGTGACCAACCTCATCCCCTCCACCGGCATCTCCCTCCCCTTCTTCAGCTCCGGGGGCACGGCGCTGGTTATTCAGCTGGTGGAGGTGGGCGTCGTTCTGTCGGTCTCACGGCAGATCCCCGCGCCAAAGGCGCGGTAGAAAAGAGGCTCTATCTATGAAGATCGTATTCACCTGCGGCGGCACGGCGGGGCATGTGAACCCCGCTCTGGCACTGGCGGGACTTATCAAGGAACGAAAGCCTGACAGCGAGATCCTCTTCGTGGGGGCCCGCCGGGGCATCGAGAAGCAGCTCATCGAGAGCGCGGGCTGGCCCTTCCGGACCGTGGAGATCTCCAGCTTCCACCGGTCCCTGACGCCGAAGGAGCTGCGGCACAACCTGATCTCCCTGCGCAACCTCCTCCGCTCCCCCGGCGAGGCCAAGGCCCTCCTGAAGGAGTTCCCCGCCAGTCTGGTGGTGGGTACCGGGGGCTACGCCAGCTATCCCATGATCCGGGCGGCCGCCTCTCTGGGCATCCCCGCCGCCGTCCACGAGTCCAACGCCATCCCGGGCCTCACCACCCGCCTGCTGGAGAAGCACGCGGACCTCATCATGGTGGGCTTCGAGGAGTGCCGGAAAAATTACAGGCACCCCGACAAGGTCCTGGTCACCGGCACGCCGGTGCGGGGAGACTTCTTCCGGCTGACCAAAAAGGAGGCCAAGGCACAGCTGGGCATGGACGATGGGCGTCCTCTTATCGTCTCCTTCTGGGGCAGTCTGGGCGCCCGGGAGATGAACCGGCAGATGGCGGAATTCCTGGCCCTGGAGGCCCGAAGCGGCATCCCCTTCCACCACGTCCACGGGGCGGGCAAGGTGGGGTGCATCCATATGGCGGAGTATCTGAAGGACGCGGACATCGATCTGGACCGGGCCCCCGGTCTGGAGGTCCGGGAGTATATTCAGGACATGGGCGTCATGATGCGGGCCGCCGATCTGGTCATCTGCCGGGCGGGGGCCAGCACCATCAGCGAACTCACCGCCCTGGGGGTCCCGGCCATCATCGTCCCCTCCCCCAACGTGACCCATAACCACCAGGAATCCAACGCCCGCGTTCTGGCCAACAGCGGCGGCGCGGAGATGATCCTGGAAAAGGACAGCAGCGGCCGGATTCTCTACGACACCGCCCGCCGGATTCTGGAGGACCCGGACCGGCGAAAGCGGATGTCCTCGGCCATGTCCTCCCTGGGGACCATCGACGCCTCGGAGAAGATTTACGCCGCCGTCATGGACCTGCGTTCCCGGGGGCGAAAGTAGCAGTTTTCTTCCGTCCGCATACCATGGATTAGTCTTTGAACACATGGGACAAATTCATGGGCGGAGGGATTCATATGAGCCATATTACCATTCAGGGCGGCAGCCGGCTGGAGGGCACCCTGGCGGTCCAGGGCGCGAAAAACAGCGTTTTGCCCATTCTGGCCGCAGCCATCCTGCACCCGGGGCGCACGGTACTCCGGGGCTGCCCCCATCTCAGCGATGTGGAATCCAGCATCCGCATCCTCCGCCACCTGGGCTGCCGGGTGGACTGGGAGGGCGGGGATCTGGTCATCGACGCAAGCGGCCTCAGCCGGTGGGACATCCCCGATCACCTGATGCGGGAGATGCGCTCCTCGGTGGTGTTTCTGGGGTCCATCCTGGCCCGCACGGGCTGGGCTGAGCTGAGCCATCCCGGCGGCTGCGAGCTTGGGCCCCGGCCCATTGACATGCATCTGTCCGCCCTGCGGCAGCTGGGAGCGGACATCCGGGAGGAAGGCGGCTTCCTGCGCTGTACCGCCCAGCACATGACGGGCCGGGAAATTACCCTGAGCATGCCCAGCGTGGGCGCCACGGAGAACGCCATGCTGGCCGCCTGCGGCGCGCAGGGCGAAACGGTGCTGGTCAATGCCGCCCGGGAGCCGGAAATCGCGGACCTTCAGGCGTTTCTGTGCGGCATGGGGTGCCAGGTGAAGGGAGCGGGCAGCTCTACCATCTGCATCCAGGGCCGTCAGCCCACCCATGACGTCTGCCACACCGTCATGCCGGACCGGATTGTGGCAGCTACATATCTGGCAGCTGCGGCTGCGGCAGGCGGCGAGATCGAACTGCGGCAGATCCAGCACAGCCACCTCTCCACCGTCACCGCCGCCCTCCATGCCGCAGGCTGCCAGATATACAGCGGCCCGGGGCAGACCGTCCTGCGCTCGGAGGGCCGCCTGCACTCCGCGGGAACGGTGCGCACCGCCCCCTACCCCGGCTTCCCCACCGACGCCCAGGCCATCCTGATGGCCGCGCTGCTGCGGGGAGAAGGTGCCACGGTGTTCGTGGAAAACATCTTTGAAAACCGGTACCGCCACGTGGACGAACTGTGCCGCATGGGAGCGGACATCAGCGTAGCCGGCCGGGTAGCGGTGGTCACCGGCGTCCCGGCGCTGTACGGCGCCCAGGTGCGCTGTACGGACCTGCGGGGCGGAGCGGCCCTCATGGTAGCAGGCCTTGCCGCCCAGGGGGAGACCCGGATCGGGGATATTTTCCACATCCAGCGGGGCTATGAGGACCCTGTTGGCGATCTGCGCGCCCTGGGAGCGGACATCCGCATGTCCTAGAAAGGGACCGCGTCCATCCCCGTACTTCTCCCGCCGGAAAATTCTCCCGCCAATCCCCCCCGCCGGCCGGGCCGGGCCCGTCACCGGCGTCCGCATTCCGGTCCGGGGAATTCACGAAAGAAAGGAGCGCCTGCCATGCCCAAAAAACGAAAAAAGAGGCGCCGCCGGGGCGCGTTCAGCCGCCTGCTGCGCCCCCTGTCCCTCCTTCTGGCGGCGGCAGCCATCGTGGCGGCGCTCACCATGTTTTTCAAGGTGGAATCCATCCAGGTTGCCGGCGCCAGCCGCTACCAGGCGGATGAAATCATCGCCGCCTCCGGCGTGGAGCCCGGCGACAACCTGGTGCTGCTGGACCGCTACCGGGTCTCTCAGCGGATCTACACCGCCCTGCCCTATATCACCGACGTACAGCCCAGGCCGAAATTCCCCAGCACTCTGGAAATCGAGGTGACGGAGACCAGGGCCGCCGCCGCCATCCAGGGAGCCGGGGGCTGGTGGCTCCTCAGCGCCGGAGGCAAGCTCCTGGAGGCCGTGGACGCCGCCGGAGCGGCGGAATACCCCCGGATCGCCGGCATACAGGCGGAAAACCCCGCCGTCAGTGCCGCCCTGGTCCTGCCGGAGGACAGCCCCATAACCGCCCAGCGCCTTCAGGAGCTGCTGGACACACTGGCCGCCCACGAGGCCCTCCCCCTGGTGGATTCCATCAACTGCGCCAGCCCCCGGGAGCTGGTCCTGCACTACGATGGACGCTTCCAGGTGGAAATGTTCTATGACGCGGACTTTGATTTCAAGATCACCTACCTTCTCAGCGCCGTGGACCAGCTGGAGCCCAATCAGAAGGGCATCCTGCGCATGACCATGTCCGACGACTACGAGGTGCGCTTCATTCCCTCCGCCGAATGACCAAGGAAAATTTGCCAATGGCCCCGTTCGCCGGAAAATTTCAAAAAAGCGGGCGGTTCGCTATTGACCTGTTCCGAAAAAGGCGCTATAATGAATGAAATCAGACACACTATCTTGGGGCAGAAGCTCCGGCTAATATACAAAAGACGCAATGTCTTGCAGGAGGAATTCCATTATGGCAATTGAACTGGCGACCACAAACGACAACATTGTCAAGATCAAGGTAATCGGTGCGGGCGGCTGCGGCAACAATGTGGTCAACCGTATGATTAATACCGGTGTGACCGGCGTGGATTTTGTGGCGATCAACACGGACAAGCAGGTACTCAACGCGTCGGTAGCTCCCTATAAAATCCAGATCGGTGAAAAACTGACCCACGGCCAGGGCGCCGGAGGCAATCCGGAGGTAGGCCGCAAGTCTGCCGAGGAGAGCAGGAGTCAGATCGCCAAAGCCCTGGAGGACACCGACATGGTGTTTATTGTCGCCGGTATGGGCGGCGGCACGGGAACCGGATCGGCCCCCATTGTGGCGGAAGCCGCCAAGGAGATGGGCATCCTCACTGTGGGCGTGGTCACCAAGCCCTTCTGGTTCGAGGGCCGCCGGCGGATGCAGCAGGCGGAGGCCGGCATCGTGGAACTCCAGAGCAAGGTGGACTCTCTGGTGGTCATCCCCAACGACCGCATCAAGCACGTCACCGACCAGAAGATTACCTTTGCCAACGGCTTCCAGATTTCTGACGACGTGCTTCGCCAGGCGCTGATTTCCGTTTCCGAGATCATCACCAAGCCCAGCCTCATCAATGTGGACTTCGCCGATATGTGTACCGTCATGAAGGACGCGGGTCTGGCCCATATGGGCGTGGGCTCCGCCACCGGAAAGAGCAAGGCCGAGGAAGCGGCCCGCATGGCTATTTCCAGCCCCATGCTGGAAACCTCCATCACCGGGGCAAAAGGCGTGCTTCTCTGCGTTGCCGGTCCTTTGGATATGGGACTGGAGGAGGTGGAGGCTGCCGCGTCCATGGTGCAGGAGGCCATCAGCCCCGACGCAAACACCATCCTGGGCACAACCCTTGACGATACCATGAACGACGAGATCCGGGTCACCATCATCGCCACCGGCTTTGACGAAAAGAAGGGGGCCAACGCCGTGGCTGTCTCCGGCGTGCAGGCCGCCCTGGCCGGAGGGTCCTCCAAGGAAAAATTTGACGACCTTCTGCTCCGCCCCCAGACCGAGGAAGAGAAGAAGTCCGATGAAAAGGACCCCTTTGAGGATATTCTGCGTATCTTCGACCGCTGAGTCCGTTTTCTACATACAAATTGGAAATAACTGCCGGAATCCGCAGGCTTTTGCCTGTGGGTTCCGCTTTTTTGCGTCTTTGACGGGCTCTGCCGGATTTTTCTTTAACAAAACCGGCGCATTTTAGAAATCCTGTTTTCGAGTATTCTGACCAAAGCCACATAAAGTAACAGCGCTGTGCGCAGCGTTTCACAGCGAAAATTTTGAAAGGGGTGGTGAAATGGATGACTGGACAGAAGAGGAAGCGCCGGCAGGCCGCGGCTTTTTTTCTTAGCGGACTGCTGTGCGCCGCCTCCCTGCTGGGACGGCCCGCCCAGGCCGCCGTGCTGGAGGCGGACCGGCTGGTCCCCGTGGGACACACCATCGGCATCAAGCTGTTTGCCGAGGGCGTGGTGGTGATCGGCCTGGCGGAGGTGGAAACCGGCAGCGGCGTGCTGTCCCCGGGAGCGGAATGCGGCCTTCAGGTAGGCGATGTGATCGAAGCGGCCAACGGCAAAGAGGTGGAGAGTTCCGAGCAGTTCGCCGCCTTGCTCCAGTGCGGCGGCAGGGTAGACCTGGACGTGTCCCGAAACGGCCGTGAGCTGACCCTGGCGGCCCAGCCGGTGCTGGGCACAGACGGCACCTGGCGGCTGGGCGCCTGGATCAGGGACAGCATGGCGGGCATCGGCACGGTAACTTTTTATGACCCCGCCACCGGCTCCTTCGGCGCACTGGGACACGGCATCACGGACACGGACACAGGGCTCCTGATGCCCCTGGGGGACGGCTCGGTGATGCACGCCTCGGTGAAGGCGGTCAAGCGGGGCAGCGCGGGAGAACCGGGTGAGCTGAAAGGCTCCTTTGATCTGGCGCATGACCTGGGCGGCCTGTACGCCAACACGGAGCAGGGCGTCTTCGGCACTATGGAATCCTGCGGATTCACCGAGGGCAGCGCCCTGCCGGTAGCCAAAGCCGGCGAGGTCCGCACCGGGCCCGCCGCGATCCTGTCCAACGTCAGCGGCGACCGGGTAGAGTCCTACAGCATTGAGATCGTCCGGGTGCTGGACAGCGCCGGTGTGCAAAATCTGTTGGTCCAGGTGACCGACCCGGCACTGATCGAGCAGACCGGCGGGATCGTCCAGGGGATGAGCGGCAGCCCCATTATCCAGGACGGGAAGATCGTGGGGGCGGTGACCCACGTGATGGTCAATGAGCCCACCAAGGGGTATGGCATTCTCATCGAGAACATGCTGGCCCAGGCGGGTCAGTAAAGAGAGAGGGAGCGGCAAAGCCGTTCCCTCTCTCCTTATCCCCGTCTTCTCAGGCAAAGCTCCGAAAGCGGCAGTTCCACCGGGACAGCCCCCCATAACTGATGACCGCCGGCTGCGTTGACGCTATCAGCATCAGAAGGGGGAACGGCGGCGCTGGCGCTTGTAGGGCGGGCGGCGCTGGACAGGCTTGTCAATCAGAATGATGTCGTCCCCGATCTGCTTGATGCACTCCCAGGGAACATAAAACTCCTCACCCCTGCCGAACAGCCCGAAAAAACGGCAGGGCCCCGGCACCACCAGGGCCGCCACCCGTCCTTCCGGCAGCAGCACCTCCACATCCCCCACAAAACCCAGCCGGCAGCCGTCGCAGATGTTGATGACCTCCTTGCACCGCAGCTCTACCATCCTGCACTGCATAACCCTCACCCCTCTCATGAGGAGTGTATGCCGGACCGGGACTG